>NZ_JBEPDB010000067.1:0-52052 GCF_040300025.1 Dactylosporangium sp. NPDC000555
GGTGCAGCGCCCGCCGGTCCAGCGGCCCGGTGCCGGTGAACGCGACCTTCACAAAGCCGAACACGCACACCGCGCCGCAGGCCACCAGCGCGATCACCGCGCGGGTGCCGGCCGCGTTGCCGCCGGACCACTCGTCCCAGCGCCGGAACAGGAAGTGCCAGGCGAACGTGAGCACCGTGACGATCACCGTCGCGGAGTCCAGGCCGAAGCGCAGCCACTGGCCGCGGGTGCGCCGCGCGGCCGGGATGCGCAGCAGGCCCCACAGCATGATGAACAGGCCGGTCAGGTAGATGGCCGCGGTCAGCGGGCCGACGTGCTGGGGCAGGGCGATGCCGTGGTACATGTCGGCGGCGTTGCTGAGCCCGCCGAGGCCGATGAACACCATGCCGAGCCCGATGTGACGCCAGAAGCGGGCCGCGCCCGGTGCGATCCCGGGCGCGGCGGCCGTCGACAGGCACGCGGCCACGCCGAAGCCGCAGGCGAAGGGCACCGCGACCCAGCCGACCATCGCCGGTATCGGCCGCATCAGCCCGACGGCGAACCACACCTCCGCCAGGGCCGCCAGGAGCGAGGCCGCGACGAGCAGCCGGGTCGGACGCCAGGTCGCCACCCTCTCCACGCCGACGAGATCGGCACGCGGCCGCCATTCATGAATCAAACCTCCTCACAACCCCCCTCATCACCCCTCGCGCCCGCTCGCCGGGGCCGGTGGCCGCGCGTAGCGTCGATGGTATGACCGAACCTCCCGAAGATCGAGATCGGCGGAGGCCCGAAGGTCCTGAGCCCTCCGCGGCCGCCGAGCCGCCGAGGGCACCGGCGCCCCCGCCGCACGCGGCTCCTCCCCCGCCTCCCCCGCCTGGCGCGGTCCCACCGCCGCCCGGCTCGGGGTGGGGCGACGCCCGCGGCTGGGTGAGCACGCCCGGCCGGGCCGCCCTCGTCGCGGTGCTCGCGACCCTCCTCCTCGCCGTCGTCCCCTGCTCGGTCGGCGCGTTCCTCGCCGGCCTCACGGTCGGCTCCGTCTCGACCGGCCACCATCACTGGGACGAGCGCCGGCACGCCCCCTACGACGGCCCCTACCCGGGGCCCGGGCCGCGCCTCGAGAAGCCTGAGAAGCCTGGGACACGGCCCGACGACCCCACGCCGACGAAGCCGCCGCCGGGCAAGGTCGCGCCGGCTCCGTCCGCGACCTGATCCGCGACGGACACCCGGACGCGAGGCCCGGCGCGGGCGGTCGTTCGGTCCCGGCCGAACGGTCCCGTCGCTACGGTCCCCGGCATGGAGTTTCCGATCGTCACCGGCGCCGATGTCACCACCCTCATCGACACAGCCGTGGCCGAGGTCCTCGCGGTCGCCGGCGGCTGGCTGGGCTGGGACGGGCGCCCGGTCGCGTTCGACGGCAACGCGTGGACCCCGCACAAGGCGCTGCGCCGCGTCACCGACCACCTGATCGACCATCTGGCGGAGATCGAGTGCCGGCTCGCCGGGCTCTCGCCGCTGCCCGACGCCTGGCACGGGCGCACCGTCACCACCCACGCCGACTTCGCCCGGTTCACCGAGAGCGACCTCGACGAGGCGACCAGCCGGCTGACCCGGCTCGCGGCCTGCTACCGGGCCCGGCTGCGCGGGCTCGGCCCGGAGGCGCTCGACGGCCGGCCGGCGCCGGACACCTGGACCCTCCGGGAGGTCGTGCACCACGTCGCCGGGGTCACCTACTACGCACGGGCGATGTCCGGGGCGTGGACGGCGGCGCCGCGCGCATGGCGCCCCGGACCCCCGGACGGCCCGTGCCTCGGCTGTGGCAGTGTTGAGCCATGGTGACGGCCAGGCCGGCCGCCGGGGGCGGGCGTTGGGTGGAAATCTCGCCGGAGCGGCTGCGGGGGTGGCTCGACGGCTTCTACGGGCGCCATCAGGGCGCCGACGAGGACGGCCTCGTGCTCACCGGGGCGAACAACGGTGACAAGGCGACGCTGCACCCGCCGCCGGGCCTCGACGGGGTCGCGGACGCCGACGCCCTGCTCGCCGGGCTCGCCGTGCCGCCGCGGATCGGGCTGCTGCTGGCCCGCAAGGGCGCGGTCGCGGCCGGCATCGCCGACGGCACGACGATCACGGCGTCCAAGGTGGAGCGCTTCCACGTCCACGGGCGCACCGCGGCCGGCGGGTGGTCCCAGCAGCGGTACGCCCGCCGCCGCGACAACCAGGCCGACGCGGTGGCCGGCAAGTCCGCCGACATCGCGGCGCGGGTCCTGCTGCCCGAGGCCGGCTCGCTCGCCGCGCTCGTGTGCGGCGGCGACCGGGGCATGATCGACGCGATCCTCGCCGACCGGCGCCTGGCGGCCCTCGAGGGGCTGCGCCATCCCCGGCTGCTGGAGGTCGCCGAGCCGCGGCTGGCCGTCCTGGAGGAGGCCGTCGTCGCCGCGCGGAAGGTCCGCGTCCACCTGGTGCCGTAACGGGAGCGGGCCGACCGGCTCTCGCCGATCGGCCCGCTTGCTACAGGTACCGGATGGAACCCTGGGTCAGGGGTAGTTGACCACGTTGGACGGGGAGACGTTGGAGGCCTGCGCCGCCGCCCCGGTGTCGTTGATGACGTGCGTGATCGAGCCCTTGCCCAGCGACACCGTCAGGATGTTGTGGAACTTGACGTTCGGGTTGTTGGGCACCTCGTACGCGTGGTACGCGGCGATCGACGGGTCGTCGTTGAACACGCAGTAGCTGCCCATGCCCCAGGCCTCGTGCGAGGTGACGTTGTTGGCCACCTTGTACGCGGCGTAACCGGTGATGCCGTCGTGCGACCAGGCGGCCGCGCTCGGCGGGTCGTAGGGCAGCTCGTTCTGGAAGAAGATCGTCTTGCCGCCGTTGCCGTTCCAGATCACGTTGTACTTCTGGAAGTGCTCGACGAACAGGCCGTAGGCGGTCACGTTCTGGCCGTTGACGATGAGGCCGGTGTCGGACGGGTTGGAGGTCCAGCCCGCGCCGGCGCCATGGTCCGCCCGCCACGCCCAGATGTGGTCGATGATCGTGTTGTTGTTGTTCACCACAAGGGCGGTGGTCACCTTGGCCGCACCCGCGCCGCCGACCCGCAGGAAGACGTCGGAGATGAGGTTCGGGGCACCCGCGTGGTTGCCGGTGGCGCCGTTCGGGCCGACCTGCAGCAGCACCGGCGAGTTGGTCGTGCCGGCGTCGAACAGCAGGCCAGCGATCTTCACGCCGTCGACGTCACCGACGGCCATCGGCAGGGCGCCGTTGTCCGCGACGATCGTCGCGTAGCCCAGGCCCAGCACGACGGTGTTGGCACGGTTGATGTTGACGGTCGAGTTGAGGTGGTACACGCCCGGCGTGAACAGCAGGTTGAGGCCCTGCGCCACGGCCTGGTTGAGCGTCGCGGCCGTCACGCCCGGCTTGGCGACGTAGAAGTTGTTGATCGACAGCGAGGTGCCCGGGGTGTTGCCGTTGATCCAGGTCGCGCCGCTGCTGTTGGTGCGCAGCGACGGGACGAACACCCGGTAGCCGCCGGCGTCGGCGTAGAGGTACGGCTTCTCCTGGGTGACCGGGCTGGTCGGGAGGGTGGTGTACGGCGGCGTGGGGAAGCTCTGCGCCGGGGCGCCCTGCACACCGGAGAACACCATGTTCCACACGGAGCCGTTCCAGCTGCCGATGGTGCTGTCCCGGGTGAACCACTGCTGCTGCGAGCAGGGGTTGATGTTGCCGCTGACCCGCGAGTCGGCGATGTAGCCGCCGGAGGCCCAGCCGCAGTCGGGCGAGGCGAGGGTCATGCCGCCGTGGACGTCGATCCGGCGGAACGGCGCGGCCTGCGCGACGGCCCAGCGGTCGACCCCGGAGACCGGGTAGATCGACAGGTTCTCCGCCGAGCGCCAGAAGTTCTGGGTGGCGTTACCGGCGAACCAGCCCGCGTCGACGGTGATGTCGCCGTTGATCTTGACGTCCTGCGGGTTCTGGCCGAGGCCGTTGATCGAGGTGTAGAAGCCGATCTGCGCGTTCAGGCCGCTGTACGAGCCCGGCTTGAACAGGAACTGGTAGCGCTCGTTGCCGAACTGGTTCTTCTCCTGCTGGGTGAAGACCTGGTCCAGCTTCGCCTGGATGGTGGCCGAGGACTGGCTCGGGTCGAACACGATCACGTTCGGGCCGAGGTCACCGCCGCCGGGCAGGGGGTTGCCACTCGTCGACGGGCTCGCCGACGGGCTGGCGCTCGCCGACGGGGAGGAGGTCGTGCCGCTACCGCCGGTGTTGACGATGAACTCCCAGATCGAGTACCCGTAGGCGGTGGCGCGCGCGGTGCCGTACAGCCGGATCCAGCGGCCGGAGCCGCTCAGTCCACTGAGGACCTGGATGCCGCCGGTGCCGCCGGTGACCGTCTTGATGGTCGTCCAGTTGACGTTGTCGGTCGACGTCTGGATCTGGAAGTCCTTGCCGTAGGCCGCCTCCCAGTTGATCGTGACCTGGCAGATCGACTGGACCGAGCCGAGGTCGACGCGCAGCCACTGCGGGTCGCTGAACGCGCTCGACCACCGGGTGCCGGTGTTGCCGTCGACCGCGGCGGAGGCCGGGCTGGCGGCGTTCTCGGTGCTGGAGGCGTCGGCCGTCTTGCCCTGGGCGGCGTTGGAGGCGGTGTTGCACTGCCCACCCGGGGCCCCGAACGAGCCGTAGACCTGGAACTCCCACAGCGAGTAGCCGTAGGCGGTGGCGCGCGCCGTGCCGTACATGCGCACGTAGCGGCCGCTGCCGGTGACGTTCAGCGTCTCGGTGCCGCCCGCGCCGGTGGTGGTGGAGTAGACGTTGGTCCAGGTGTTGCCGTCGGGCGAGGTCTGGATCTGGTAGGACTTCGCGTATGCGGCCTCCCAGAACAGCTTGACCTGCGAGATCGTGGCCGTCTGGCCCAGGTCGACCTGGATCCACTGCGGGTCGCTGAACGCGCTGGCCCAGCGGGTGCCGGTGGTGTTGCCGTCGAAGGCGGCGGACGCGGGGGTGCCGGCGTTCTCCGTGGACGAGGCCGTCGCCGGCTTGCCCTGCGAGATCAGGGTGTCGGCGGCCGAGGCGGTCAGGGTCGTGGTGACGGCGTACGTCGCCAGCACCACGACCGTGGCGATGGCGGCGAAGACGAGATTTCGGCGGCGTCGGCTCGCCGTTGGCGGTGCGGCGGTGTGCATCGTTGCTCCTGATTCAGGGCATTGTCGGCAGCCGGAAGTGCCACCGCGGGTGCGGTGGTGGACTTGTGCTCCGGCCGACGGGGTGTCAGGCTCACCGGACCGGGAACGGGCGGCCCGGGAACCGGGGTGGGGTTCGGAGAGCGCTCTCCAAGGACGAGGGTTATCCGCCAAGCCGCCGCTGTCAAGAGGTCTGCGGTTCCGGAACTGAAATTAGAGAGCGCTCTCCTGAAGAGCGCTCTCGCATCGAACCCTGTAGTCGATCCCGGCGTCCCTCGCGTACTGGATGACCGCCGCCGCGAGCACCCGGCGCCGAGCCGCCTCCTCGCCCGCCACGACGAGATCCTCCAGGCCCGCCAGCCGCGGCTCGCGGTCCAGCGGGAGCTCCTCCCGTTCGAGCCGGGCCGCCGCGTGGAACTCCGGATCGACGATGAGCGCGGTGAACGGCAGCGCGGCGAGCAGGTCGAGCCGGACGGTCCCGGTGCCAACGTGGTCGAGCGCGAGCCGCACCCCGGTCGCCCGCAGTTCCCGCATCACCCGGCCGACCGCGTCGTCGTCGGCCAGCTGCGTCGCCGGCAGGGCGAGTGTGAGGCACTCCGGCGCGAGGCCCGCCTCCGCGAGCAGCCCGGCCAGCTCCGCGGCGAACCCGGGCGAGACCAGCGCGGCCCGCCCGACCTCGATCGTGAACGGCGGCCGCGCCGCCGCGATCGCCCGGCGCAGGTCCGCCGGCCGCGACTCCGGAGTCATCAGCAGCCCGGTCAGGTTCGGCGTGTACCGCGCGTACGTGCCCTTGCCGCGCTTCTTCGCCGCGTACATGGCGATGTCGGCGTGCCGCAGCAGGTCCGGCGCGCCGTCGCCGGGCTGGCGCTCGGCGACCCCGACGCTGGCGGTGACGACGAGGATGTGCCCGTGGCTGCGCACCGGCGCGGCGAGCTGCGCGAGGATGCGCCGTGCCAGGGCCTCCAGGCGCCCCCCGTCCGTGGCATCGCCGTGCCCCGCCTCGACTTTCCCGGACATCGCCAGTGCCTCCAGGCGCCCCCTGTCCGCGGCGTCCCCGTGCCCCGCCTCGACTTTCCCGGACATTGCCAGGGCCTCCAGGCGCCCGCCGTCCATGGCGCCGCCGTGCCCAGCCTCGGCTTTTGCGGACATTGCCAGGGCCTCCAGGCGCCCGCCGTCCGCGGCGTCCCCGTGTCCCGCTCCGGCTTTCCCGGACATTTCCGAAATATCCGGAATGAGCACGGCGAACTCGTCGCCGCCGAGGCGGGCCACCAGGTCGGCCGGGCGGACTGCGGCGCGCAGCCGGCGGCCGACCTCGACCAGCAGGCCGTCGCCGACCGGATGGCCGAGCGCGTCGTTGACCGCCTTGAAGTCGTCCAGGTCGATCAGGATCGCCGCCGCGGCGGTCTCCAGCCGCTCGTTGAACAGCGCCCGGTTGGGCAGCCCGGTCAGCGCGTCGTGCGTGGCCTGCTCGTGCAGCAGCCGCTGATGCTCCCGCAGCGACTTCAGCAGCCCGTCGTTGTCCCGGAACGCCAGCAGCTGCCGGGCCACGACCGCCCCGGTGGCCCCGACCGCGCCGAACAGCACCGGGAGGGTACCGAACCCGCTAACCGTCACCGCGACGAGCAGCAGGTTGACGGCGGCGACCGCGAAGTACGGCAACACCGAGTACGACCGCCGCGGCGCCGGCACGACCCCGACCGGCGCGACCCGGGCGCGCTGCAGGAACCCGGCAAGGGCGACCATCACCGCCACGGCCGTGGTGATGATGTTGGAGACGCCGGCCAGGCGGGGGCTAGGCAGGACGGGCACGAGCGCCGAGCCCAGCGCGCCGATCAACACGACGCCGGCGAGCGCCTGCAGGGCCCGCACGTCGACCGCCTCGGTACCGACCAGGATCAGCTTGACGACGGCGAGGACCGCGAGCAGGCAGAGCACGCTGAGCACCAGCATGCCGAGCACCTTGGGCAGCTCGACGTGCGCCGCGAGGCGCGGGTGCAGCACGAAATGCCACAGGAAGGTCGCCGAGCACACCAGGACGGTGGCGGCGTCCAGCCCCAGCCGCAGCCAGTCGCCGCGGCTGCGACTGCGGGCGGGCAGCCGCAGCAAGGCCCAAAGCACGAGCAGCAGCCCGATGCTCAGCAGGGCGACCGCGCCGGTGAGCACCGGGCCGGTGTTGCGCCCGCCCAGGCTCGCCTCGGTCAGCGGCTGGGTCGCGGGCGCGATGAGCAGCGCGGCGATCGCGAGGTGCCGCCAGAACCGGCGCCCGGCGGGGTCCAGGCCGGGCGTGCGGGAGGCCCGCAGCAGGTAGCCGCCGCCGATGGCGATGCCGACCGCGCCCGGCAGCCAGCCGAGCACGGTGAGCCCCTCGAACCCGGCGAGGCGTGCCAGCCCCCAGCCGACGGCAAGGGCGAACAGCGGTGCGTACACGGCGAGCAGTCGGCTCGATCTCACCGCCAGTCATCACCGCCTTCGCCCCGGCCGGCAGTACCGGCCGTCATATCTTCGGCTGAACCAGTGCAGAGATGAGTGGTCTCGCCCGGGGTCTCGCGGGGGGTGCGGACAGGGTAGCGCCCCGTGCACGGCACGATCCAGTACGCCGGAAAAATGGATCATCATTCAGCTCGGTGGATTGTCGGCCGATACCCGCACGGCCCGGCGCCGGGTCACCATCGGAAGCTGCGGCCCAGGTCCGATCCTGTGTTCGGATCGATCGGGGTGGGGTGCACCCGCAGCAGCGACCGGACGCTGCCCAGGAGCGCGTCGAGGCTGAACGGCTTCACCATCTGGTGCACCGCGCCGGCCAGCACGCCGCTACTTACGACGTCCGGCTGCGACAGCGCCGACAGCAGCATGACCGGGATCCGGGCGGTCTGCGGGTCGGCCCGCAGCCGCTCGCACGCGGTCAGGCCGTCCTGCCCCGGCAGCATGATGTCCAGGATGACGAGGTTGGGCAGGCAGGCCACGGCCGCGTCCACGGCGGCCACCCCGTTGTCCGTCTCGATGACCTCGAAGCCGGCCCCGACCAGCTTGCGGGCCACCAGGCCGCGCAGATCCTGGTCGTTATCCACGACCAGGATGCGGGCGGTCTGCTTCTCGGATGCCACGGCCGTGCTCATGAGGGCGCCTCCTGCGGGGGGATGTCCACCTCAGGTTCGACCGGCGCGCGTACATCCGCAGTGCCGTCCGGTTGCCAGATGGTTCGTTTCAGCGCCCGGATCCGCGCGGCCTGGTCGCGCAGCAGCGCCTCGCCCGCCTCCCGCACCGCCGCCTCCGCCACGGCGGCCGAGACACCCGCCCCCGGCGCGATCTCGACCCGCCAGCGCCGCATCCCCTCCACCCGCACCGCGACGAGCCCGTCCCGTGAGCGTCCACGCGCGACGATCGCGGCCCGGCGCGCCACGTACTCCTGCGCCCGGCGTCCCAGCGCCGGCGGCTCCCGCGCGACCGGCTCCCCGGCCGCCGCGCTCACGGCCGCCAGGAACGCCCGCGTCCGGGCCGCCCACAGCGCCCGCGCCAGCGCCTCGAGGTGCCGCGCCAGCGCGGTTGTGTCCCGCAGTACCGACGCTTGGAGCGCGACGCGCAGGCTCGCGGACCCGGTCAGCTCCCCGGCCACCGCGCCCCCGGCGACGCTCGCCCGCACCCGCGACCCCTCCCCCGTCACCGCCATCCGAACCACTCCGGCCGGTCGTCCATCAGCCGGCCCGTAGTCGCGAGCGCGGCCGCCACCGCGTCGCGCCGCTCGCGGATGTGCCCGCGCAGCAGCCCGATCGCCTCCCGCACCCGCTCGACCACCTCGACCGGATCGTCCGCGCTGAACGCGGTCTGCGGCGGCTCGGCCGGCCCGGTCGCCGCCACCACCTGCGCCACCGCCGCGACCCCGCCGACCGCGAGCGCCGCCGCCCCGCCGAGCGGGACCGCCGCCACCGCCGCGACCGAGGCCACCACGGTGAAGGTGACCGACCATTCCGTACGCGTACAGTCGCCGCACGCGCCCAGCGCCCCGATCGCCTGCTCGGCGATCCGGTCGGCGTCCTGGCGTGCCCGCGCCCAGATCTCCTGCTGCGCCCGCAGCGCCGAGCGCAGCACCGCCGCGATCGCATACTGGTTGCGCACCAGCGCCGGCCAGGGCTCCAGAAAGCCGGTCCGGAACCGGTCCGCGGCCGGCCCGGTCCACACCCGCAACGCACCGGCGGTACCGAGAAACCGCGCCAGCTCAGGGTCGGCCGGCACGGCCGGATCGCCGCCGTCCCCCGTGGACAGTCCACGAAGGACGCTCGTGACCCCGTCGGCCATCGCGTCGAACCGCCCCGGATCGGGAAACCCGGTCAGCGCCCGGAACGCGTCCGGCACGTCGGCGAACTCCCGCTCCACCGCGGCCTGCCGCCCGGCATCCCCGCGCAGCCCCACCATGGCGACCTCGCTCGCGAGCCGCTGAATCTCCGCGGCATGCGCCATGAGCAGCTCGTACGTCATCGGGCACCCGCCTGCGGCAGCCGCCCGTCCGCACCCCGCAGCCGCTCGAACTCCGCACGGGCCGCCGCGTCGGCGCGCGCGTACTCCCCGGCCGCCGCGCACACGGCCTCGGCCGCCTCCGTAGCCTGCCGGGCCGCCCCCGCGAGCACGCTCACGAGGCTGCGCCGCAGCGCACACCACTCGGCGTCGTCGTGCCGCACGCCCTCGAGATCCGCCGCCGCCCGCTCGTACACACCCGCGAGCGCCGGCAGCTCCCGCCGCCCGGCCCGCCACAACAGATAGAGATCGACACCCAGCACCGTTTCCCGCCCCCTCGGTCTTTTTCGCTGGGGCACCGTAGGTTCCCGGGCGCGCTGAACGCCAGTCCGATTTATGGCGTTTTAGCCTGTTCCAAAGACGGTCCCAGCAGGTCCCACCGGTTCCCCGCGATATCCCGGAAGACGACGATCTTGCCGTACTCCTCCACGCGCGGTAACCCTTCGAACGCCACCCCGTGTTCGAGCATCCGCGCGTAGGCCGCCTCGAAGTCGTCGACCCGCCCGGCCGCCTACTCTCCCACCCCGGCGAGCCGACGCTCCCGGTCGGCCTGGGCGAGCAACAGCCCCGTACCACCCCCGGACGGCCGCACCATGACCCACCGCTTGGCCCGCCCGCCGACGGAGGTCACCGAGGGGGAATCCTCGACGAGCTCGAACCCGAGCACGGAGACGAAGAACTCGATCGCCGGGTCGTACGCCGCAACCACGATCGTGACCAGGTCAAGTCGCATCGCCCGAGCGTAACCACCTTCACCCCGGGCATGGGGGATACTGCGTGGGCGGGCCGGGAGGGGATGCGCTACGCTGTACCGGCTGCACGCGAAGGCGGGCGGCGCCGGGACATAGCGCAGCTTGGTAGCGCACTTGACTGGGGGTCAAGGGGTCGTGGGTTCAAATCCCGCTGTCCCGACGTTGAAAAAGGCCAGCCCAGCTGGCCTTTTTTATTGGCATGCCTCGATACAGCGATCGTCGCATGACACGAGTTTTGGCCCGTACGGGCGTACTGTTATTCGCTGCGAAACGCCCCGAGCTGCGGCGTTACCACCACGCCCGGCACGACGGCACCCCGAATTCGTAGCGCTCGACCGAACCCGGAACGACGCTGAGCTGCAGTTTCACGGTCAAGACGACCGGCACGCCGCTCAACGACCCCAAAACTCACCCTGCACCACCGCCGCCGCCAGCGACGGCCACTGTGGACGATCACGACACACCGCCGACACGTACACCCGTACTGTAATCATCAGAAACTGGCAGACCGCCTCAGCACACCATCCACGTCGTCTTCGACGACCGCCGGCGCTCGCTCATGCCGAAAGCGGATGTCCGATCGTGGTGCGGTGCTGTTGACCTCACCCCAAGTTCAAGTGCTTCGCTGCGGGCTATGAATCTTGACGGGCTACGCGTCGCTATCACCGGCGCTGGACGCGACACGGGACGGTCGCTGGCAGAATCGTTTGCCGAGCGCGGCGCACAGGTGTTCCTCTCAGCCCGGAGTCTGGCGGCGGCCGAGCATGTTGCCGATCTGATCCGTCGGCGCGGGCGTGGTCATGCGGAGGCATTTCGCTGCGATCTGGGCGAGGCCGACTCGGTACGCGCGTTCGGTTCGGCGTTGGCCGATCGAACAGAACACCTCGATGTGCTGATCAATAACGGTGCCAGCTACATCGAAGGTGACGACCTGGGGGACGTCTCGGACGTGCAGATCGAGAGCGTGATGGCTGCGGGCGGGACCGGCACCATACTGTTGACCAAACATCTGCTGCCGCTGCTGCGAACCTCGCCGCGGGCCGACATCGTCAACATCATCTCCGCCTGCGGCGAGGTCGGGCACCGCCGTTCTGGCGCGCATCCCGCGTTCTACGCTGCCAAGCATGCCCACGCCGGGCTCGCCGAGATCCTCTCGCATCGGCTCAGGCCGGAAGGCGTCCGGGTGATTTCCCTCTTCCCGCCGGACTTCGTTCAAGATGGACCGCGGCAGGCGAACAGCGACCTCACCGCCCGGTCGGTCGTCGAGTGCGTACTGTTCGCGGTCGGGCAGCCACGGGACTGCTTCATCCGCGAGTTCCACTTCGAGCAGGTCCGGCATTGATCAGGACGTCGAGGCCATCGCGGTCGCGCCGGCTAGCACGGAACCATCTGCGCTGATTTGCCGCGATGCGGATCGGTGTCGAGTGCCGGTCGGCACTTACAGCGAGGGCAGCCGGTCGCCGCTGGCTGGGCTGATGTAGTTGTCCAGAAAGTAGCTGTAGATCTGCAGGTGGCCTTGTAGGGCGCCGTCGAGGTAGGCCAGGTAGTCGACCAGGCCGCCGGCCGCTTCTCGTTCGTCGGCGCGGTCCGAGTCGCTCCAGCGCCGATGCTTGGTCGTGATCCACTCCTGGAGGCGTCCCCGGTCGCGCCACCACTGGCGGACAAGAGCCGGCGTCCAGTACGCGTCGCCGTCGCAGGCCCAGCCGGCCCATGGATCCTCCCGGGCCGCGACGAGGACGGCGCGGAGCTCAGTTCCGTCGATGGCCGCGGCATGCTGATCCCGGTGTCGATGCTGGACGACTAAGGGGGTACGGCTACGTCGCCGGCTGGCTTTGGAACAGGGCCTCGATCCGGGCGTCGTAGGTCCGCCAGTGCACATCGGCGCCGGGGAGGCCGGCGGTGACCTCACGCAGGACCGTCAGTTGCTGGTTGGCGAGGACCGAGGTGTACACCTGCGTGTTGCCGGCCGCAATCTCAAGGATGCGGCTAAGGTCATCGGCGGTCAACAGCTCCGATATCGCGTTGATCAAGGTCAGGACACCTGCGGCAAACATGTAGGTCCGTTGCTCCGCGAGCAGCTTCTCCAGTTTGGGGAGCAGGCGAGGCTCAGGCCGATGAAGGTCAACAGCGCGCCGCCTGTTTCCAACCTCCGTGGCTGCGTCCGCGAGCCGGTCGATCACCAGGCCGTCGACCGGTGCGGCGGGCAGGGGACCGAACAGCTCATACGTGTCGAGCATGCCGACGATGCTGGTCTCGCGGAGCAACTGCTCAATGCGATTCCGAGCACCTGCTCGCAGCGCATCCCAGGTGAACGGCAGGTAGCACAAGCCAGAGACCAGTCGCATCAGCCCCTGGTCATCGAGGTGATCCTGCCGGTCGTTCAGGATCTGCCGGGCGGCGTTCTCGAGCTCCGTCGGCGCCAGGTCGAACATGGCCATCGCGGTACGAGTGGCGCGCCACCGGATGGCCGCCTCGTAGTCTGCGGACAGCGTCGTCTTGCAGACCACCTTCATGAGATTGGTGCGCAGGGTCGCGGAACCGCGATCCAGGTAGCTGTCCTTCAGGTACTCCCTGAGCTTGTCCTCCGCGCGCGGAAACGATGGCTCCGCGATCTCGCGAACAAACCTGTCGATGGCCTTGCGCCCCGTGACGGGCCCGTGGGCCAGCAGGCCGTCGACCGCGGCGGCCAGGTGGGCCCGGACCAGTTCAGGGCCGGGGCTGAACAACTCGTCGTCGCCGCCCACGTAAGCCGGATGAGCGCATAGGTTCCGATCCGCTTTGAGCCGGGACAGCTCGTCGTACTCGCGTGCACCGATGAAATGCAACCGGTCGCGGGCGAGGTCGAGCAGCCCGTTCTCGAACCGTTGCAAGGCGACCTTGTCGGCGCTGGCGATTGCGGTGTCGAGGTCTCTTGCGCCGGCTACCGCGGCCGGCTCACCCTGCTCCGCCAGTAGCCGGATCTTATCGATCAGGTCGGAGGTCACCGCAATCCACAAGGAGAGGATCGCCGATCGGTAGGCGGCTGCGCCGTACGCGGCGATCGCTTCGTCCACATATCGCTGTGACCGGCTCGAAACGACCCGAGCCCGCAACACGTCAACCCCGCGCACGTCCTGCTCCCTGCTCATCGATCCGTCGGCACTTAACGCGTCCTACCCTAAGGCCGTCCCGCGGCCCGACCCCGTCGGCGTCCATCACCTGGCGACGACCCGGTGGACGGCACGGCCGTCCGCGGGACGCTATGGCATCAGTCGCCCAGCAGTGCAATCGAGAGCACCGTGCCAGCTGACCTCACCGACGTGCGGGCGATTGTCCGCAGGGAGCTCACACACGCTGGCGCTGGCCAGCGCACCCGGTTGGGAGGGCGACATCTCCCTGCCAGGTGCCGCATTGCGGTTCGATGGATCACGCGGGGTTTGAACCGCCCCGGGTTTCTTGGAGGCTCCGAATCCTGGAAAGGTAGGAGCCACCATGGCTGCACCGAGGAAGTACCCCGATGAGCTGCGCGAGCGCGCGGTTCGGCTCGTGTTCGAGATGCGGAAGTCGACTGGTCAGAAGCAGGGCGCGATCGCTCGGGTTGCTGACCAGTTGGGCGTTCACCGTGAAGCGTTGCGGGGCTGGGTCCGCCAGGCCGAGGTCGACTCGGCCGCGCGGCCGGGCACGTCGAGCGAGGACGGGCAGCGGATCGCCGAGCTCGAGCGGGAGGTCCGGGAACTGCGCCGGGCCAACGACATCCTGAAGGCGGCGGCGAGTTTCTTCGCGCGGTAGCTCGACCCGCCACAGACCAGATAGTCGCCTTCCTCGACATCTATGGTGCGCTCTACGGGGTCGAGCCGATCTGCCAGGTCCTGCGTGACGCCGGCCTGCCGATCGCCCCGTCGACCTACTACGCCGCCCGCAACCGGCCCCCGTCGACCCGATCGGTCCGTGACGACGAGCTGTGCCGGCTCATCCAGGCCGCCTACGACGCCAACTACCGCGTCTACGGCGCCCGCAAGATCTGGCGGCAGCTGCTACGCGACGGCGAGCAGGTGGCCCGCTGCACGGTGGAACGGCTGATGCGCCGCCTCGGCATTCGCGGTGCCCGCCGCGGCAGGACCCCACGGACCACCAGATCCGACCCGGCCCTGCCCAAACCGGCCGACCTGCTGCGCCGGAACTTCACCGCCACCGCGCCGAACACCCGATGGGTCGCCGACTACACCTACGTCCCGATCGAGGGCCAGACCGTCTACGTCGCGTTCGTCATCGACCTGTACTCCCGCGCAATCGTCGGCTGGCGCCTGGCCGAACACCAGCGCACCGACCTGCCCCTGGATGCGTTGACCATGGCGCTGTGGCAACGCCGACCCGACCGCGACGCCCTCATTCATCACTCCGACCACGGCTCGCAATACCTGTCCATCCGCTACACCCACGAGGTTGAACTCGCCGGCGCCCAGCTGTCCGCCGGGACCGTCGGCGACTCGTACGACAACGCTCTGGCCGAGACCGTAATCGGCCTCTACAAGACCGAACTCGTTGCCAGACAAGGACCCTGGCACACCCCAGACCAACTAGAGATCGCCACACTCGAATGGGTCGACTGGTACAACCACCGCCGGCTCCACGAGGCCTGCGACTACCGCCCACCCGCCGAGTACGAAGCCCTCTACTACCTCAACTATCCACCAGTTACTGTCGACACAGCCCACTGATCACGGCCTCCACGAAACCCGGGGCGCTTCAGTTCAGCACTTGCATGTCACCGGTCCATCTATTTACTAGTCCACCCGGCAGCTGAGCCGCCCGCACGCGATGGAGCTGCAGGGTTGACGGCTGACCTGCGGATACGTCGGCATGACCCTCATCAGGGCGCCGCATCAGTGCTCGAGGGACCCGATCCGGTCGTCCAACGCGTCGATCCGTCGGCGGAGGGCTCGTGCATCCTTGGGCGGCAGTATTTGCAGTACACGCTCCAAGACTTCGCGGTCAGCTAGCGGATGAGGGCAACAGCCCACATGACCGTAGAAAAGTTTGTCGGCACGCTCATCGTCCGAGGCACGGGCGAATTCTTGCCACGCCTTCAACGCTGCCGCGACAGCCCCGGGACCAAGATCGGCCCGTTCGAGGCGAGCGATTCGGCCGAGCCCGCTTGCCGACACGCCATCGATAAGGGCGATCCGTACGCCAGGCTCCCGTCGCCGAGGCAGGTTGGCGCGGACGTGCCCGGGTGGCTTACGCGCCATCGCTCCCAAAGGTGATCATCATGTCCCCGATTGTTCCACACCCTGCGACCTGCAGTCATCCTCAGTGCAGCGGGTAGGCGTTTTCGGCTGCGTTCGTGTGGCTCGGAGTGCCACACTGCCGCGGTGGAGAGGTTCCGGTGCGCTGCGGGCCGGAACGCGCTGAGTGTCCCCGTCCGGCTGGTCGGCCTTCCCGCGGGGCCGCCCCGGTCGCTGCTGGATCACCATCATGTGAACCCTCCGCTGCTCGACCCCAGCACCTACGCCATCGACAAGGCCCCGTACGGCCGCGACCACGTCGTTGGTACCTTCGTGCTGTCGCCCGGCGACATTCGCGGTACACGCTTCGTCCACGAGTTCGCGAGCATTGGTTGCTGGTCCCTGGTTGGATGGGACCCCTGCGTGGCCTGCGAACGGTGCGGCACGCTAGTCGCTTCCCGGTGCGGTCGAAAGCGGTGTCCTGGCGCGAGCTGGAGATCATCGGCATGCGCGTGTACCGGCGGGAGGACTACGTGCAGGCCGCCCGCTTTGTGCACAAAGCGGCGTGTCGGCCGATGCCCTGACATCTCGGGTCGTACCGCCCCATGGAGGTTGGCGAAACGTTCCGCGCCCTCGATGCCGGTTGCGACGCCAAATGGTGTTGGACTGCGGAGGCGACACATGAGCCTGTTCTTACTGTCCGACCGGATGGCCGTGGTCACCGGGGTGCCGACGCGGCATCGGGCTCGCGATCGCCGCGGCGGGCGCCGACATCATCAGCATCACGCCGCGCTGGAGCAGGCCGGCGGCGAGGCAGCCACCCGGGTGCCGCCCACGGTACCTCGTTCACCCCGATCCGGGCGGACCTCGCCGATCCGCCGCCGTGCACGAGTTCGTGGCCCGGCGGCGCCGCGGACAAAAGTTCCTGACGCCGCTGGAGGTGCCGCGTCATGCAAACGCGGTCGAGCGATCTTGGCTTCCGCTTATGCCGCATGGTGAGCCCGCGTGACGGACGGGCGCCGGGTTTCCGAGGAAGACGTGCCCGGAATCCCGGCGCCAGTGGGATCAGTGCTGTCCCCGCCCGAGCTGCCCGGCCTCGGAGCACCACGGGCACGCCGGGTCCCGGCGGGGCACCTGCGGGATCCGCGTGCGGTCGCGTGGCAGGTACAGCGTCCACGTGGTGTCGTCTGGGTCGTGATGCAGCCCGGTGCCGGCAAGCATGAACTGGTCAACGGCCTCCATGGCCACGAGGCCATTGAGCGCGATGACGCTCGGTGCGGGCACGCCCGGGACGTAGCGGGCCGCGTCGCGTTCCCGGTCTGGGTGCATGTCGATGGCCAGCTCCGTCGGGTCGATGAGCTCGTTGCACCACAGACACCCGCCGGCCGGGATGAGCAGGCGGGCGACCGCGTGGATCTGCCCGATCGTGCCGTCGGCGCCGACGCGTACCTTGACCCCGATCTGGGTGGCCGGAATGTGGAACTGGTTGACGGCCCGGTTGACCCAGAACCGGGCGGCGTGTGAGTCCGCGGCCAGGAAGATCCAGTCGCAGCGGGTCAGCTCCTCGCGCGCCCGGGGGGTCTCAATCCGCTCGGCCAGCACGGTCAGGTCGATGTCCGGGTTGGCGCGGCGGGCGTTGCGGATCGCCAGCTCGACCTTGGCCGCGTTGACGTCGCTCGGGTCAGCGGCGACGAGCCTGGGCAGGTTGGTGTCCTCGACGGTCTCGTCGTCGATGAGCACCAACGCGCCGACACCGAGCCGGGCGAGCGTCTCGACCAGGATCGAGCCGACGCCGCCGAGGCCCGCAATCGCGACCCGCATCCGCCCAAGGGTCTCCTGGCCGAGGTCGCCGAAGAGGCGGGCCTGCCGGTCGTGGATCGCCGCGGCCTGCCCCCCGCGGGCAGAACGCGGCCGGAGCCGGACCAGATTGCCGCCCGGCACGACCAGCTCGGCGAGGGCGGCTCGGCCGCCGTCGGGCAGCCACAGGTCTCCGGCCGCCGCCGCATCGGCCAAAACGATCCCGCCGACCGGCAGGCCGGTGATCTGCCGCAGCGCCGGGTAGCCGCGCTCGTGGCTGGCCAGGTCGACCCGGGAGAATCCGACCGCGTCCGTGCCGAGGTGGCGGTGTACGGCCAGGTAGACCAGCCGCTCGTTGCGGGCCCGGATCACGGCGTCGCGGACGAACGTCGCGGTGAGCGCGCTGTGCCCGGCCGTGCCGATGGTGTAGTCGACGCCGTCACGGGCGAGCAGCACCTCCCGGGCGAGCAGACGAGGGCCGCGCGGGCCGTCGGCGAGCCCGGCGAGGATGACCGCGCCGTGCTCGCCGCCGTCGCGGAACAGGTGGTCGGTCAGCTCCCGCCACAGTCGGGGCGGCACCGTCAGGCTCCAGCCGTGCGTCGGCGGGTTCACCGGGACGCGAACCATGTGATCACCTTCTCCGCCTTGAGGGCCGCGTTGTCGAGGCCGGGCCGCCAGCCGTTGGACCGGCGCGAGAGCTGCAGGACCGGCTGGTCGCGCCAACTGGTCGCTGAAATGCCCTCGCCATGCGGCAGGCCATCGGCACGGGTGACCACGCCGAGGTAGTGCGGGTAGACGTCGGCGCTGTCGTACGCGGCGCTGATCTGGAACCCAAGGAAGGTCCGCGACGGCAGGTAGCGCGAGCCGACCTCCACGTCGTGGACGGTCACGTAGGCGCCGCCGGCGCCGTCCGGCACGACCTCGACCGGCTTGCCAGCGAAGTGTGCGCGGACTGCGTCGACGCCGCGGGTGACCGCCGGGACCAAGTCGGTCACGAGTTGTCGTCCTTGTCGACACACAGGAAATCCTCGTGCCGGTGCACCCGGACGGTGTCGGTGTCGCCGATCACGTGGTACTTCCCGCCGTGGTGGACCGACAGCTGGAACGTGAGCTGGATGTCGACGCCCTGCGCGATCGCGGCCTGCTTGATCTCCAGGCCAGTCACCTCCCGCTCGGGCACCTCGACGGGCTTGGTGTTGACGATGACCTCGACGGTGCGCGGCGGCCGGGCCCCGTCGTTCTGCTGTTCGGCCTTGAGAGCCGTCACGGCGAGTCCTCCTTCGGTCTGGTCACTAGGTCGACGGATCGGCCCAGCAATTCAGTTTCACGGGAAAAATTTAAACTGGTGATCCGTAGTGCTGTCAAGACCCTAGTGGTCGCGGCGTGGGCCGCGCGGCGAGTGGGCGGCGGGCGGATGAGCTGCCATGCTGGATGGCGTGCAGATCGAGCTCGCTGGCCGCATTCCGTTGCAGCACGCCGAGCTGGTCACCCGTTACATCGAGGACCAGGACACCCTCCTGCTCGATACGCGGTCCTTGAGATGGGCGAGCCCGCTGGAACTCGCCGCGTTGGTCACCATCGGCACGGACGCCGCCCACCAGGGTCGCGATGTGCGCCTGCAGCTGCCCTACGACGAGAAGGTCACCTCCTACCTCGGGCGGATGAACGTCATCGACCTGCTCGAGGAGGCTGGCTGCAAGTTCGACGGGTCGCCACTGGCGACGGGGCGCAGAGACCGCCGCGACACGTTGTTCGAGGTCACCAAGGTCACGACGGCGGACAGTCAGCAGGTCGCCGAGCGACTCGGTGAGATGGCCTTCGGCCGCCTGGGCCGGAAGGCGGGTGCCGCAGCATTCAAAGCCATGAGCGAGCTGCTGGACAACGCCACCACGCATGGCGTCAGCGATGTCGGCGCGTTCACCGCTGCGCAGCTGCTCACCGGTGTGACCAGCAACTGGCCCGGATTCGCCTTCACCGTCTGCGACGCGGGGGTCGGCATCTTCGAGCACCTCCGCGCCAGCGCTCCACACCAGGACCTTGTCGACAGCCGTGCCGCACTCGAACGCGCCCTGCAGCACAAGGTCAGCGGCGTTCCCGGCGGCAACCGCCGCGGCTACGGCTTGGGCGACCTCGGGAAATATGCGCGGAGCGACGGCGGCGGCCGGCTAATCATCCGCAGCAACGGCGCCGTGGCCAGCGTTGTCCTGCGCAGCGAATGCAAAATCAACTACAGCACCTTCACCGCACCGATGAACGGCACCTGGGCCTCACTGCGAGTCCGCCGCACTTAGCACGCGCAGGTGCATCCGACAAGGGACGATCGCGCGTCGGGCTACCGCAGGCACGCCGAACGTGTTTCAATCGGTCACGTGAAACCGGATGCCGCGACGTCGTTCACCTTCCCCGTGAGACCGCACGGGAAGTTCCTCGCTACACGCGAGCCCGCGAAGCTGGTCTTGCGTGAGCTGCAAGACAAGATTCCAGCGAACACGTACACCCTGGTCATCGACTTCACCGGGGTCGACGCCATGACCCACAGCTACTGCGACGAGTTCCTCGCTCGCTACTACGCAACCCTCGCCTCCACCGGCAACAACAGCGACAGCACGGACCGAAGCCCGGCAACCGTCTTACTGACTGGTTTGGAGGAGGATGTCCGCGAAACCATCACCATCTGCCTCGAACGCAGCGACCTCATCGCCCTGGAAGACCGTGATGGACAGCCGTTCGTGCTGGCCGCATCAGCCGTCCTGAACGAAACCTTCGAAGCCGCACGGCAACTCGGCACCTTCACCGCGCTCCAACTGGCCGAGCGCATGAGGGTCACCGCACCGAACGCCAACAACCGGCTCAAGCGACTGGTCGCTGCGCGAGCCTTGCTGCGCCGCCCGGGCGTCGCCGAGCGCGGCGGCAAAGAGTTCACCTACGCCGTACCGGAGCTCTCTCCGCGCGAAACGACCGCTGTATGACTGCATCGACCCACGCAGACACGACTCTCATGACGCCTTCTTGCTCAGAGAGACCCTGAGGCAAGGGGCAATACGTACGACGAGACGTCTCCCCCGCACGGATTGATCGTTCGGCCGAGCGGCTGCAGTTAGCCGATCCCGGTCGAGCCCACGGAGAGGATCAGCGACGCGCCGGCAAGGACGAGCGCATCCGCGATCGAGCCGAACCGCAGCACGCCGAGCGCGACGATTGCCGTGAGCGCTGCGCCCAGCACGAGTTCGACCAGAACGCGAATGACACGATAGCCAACTGGCGGTTACGGTCGTCCGGCGCCAGGCTGACCTCGCGGGCGATCACTCACGATATGGCGGCACTCGAGTCTCTCGTCCAACTGACGACGCACAGCCCAATCAGCGACTTGAGTGCGTTGAAGACGTTGCGCAGGTAGTCGTCACGGCGACTCACGAGCGATATCGCGACGAGACCCGGAATGGCTGTTGACGCGGCGGTCCGGTCACAGGCAGCATCGAGGTTGTTGCATTCGGTTTCCGCGATCGGTCGCTCCGGTCGCCGGACGGGAGGCGCCGCGTGCTCGCCAACATCGTCGCCGGCCTGGTCACCGCGGCCCTGCTCGCCGTCGGTGGATTGGCATGGCAGTACCGGCGCCGCCTAGGGCTGCTACGAGCCGCGCTGCACCGGTCAGGCCGGCTGCGGGTGTCGGTCGCGGCCCTACTGCGTATCAAGGACGACGACGGCTACATCCTGATGCAGCATCCGTTTCGCCCGGATGCCTACGGTCCGCCCGGCGGCGTCTTCAAGTACACCAGCGCGGCGCGCGCGGCCCTGGACGCGGTCGGCTTCGTCGAGCACCGGCCGCCCGGCCGGGAGGCGACGATGAGTCGCGACCTGCGTGGCTTCGTACCGGCGCGGCTCGGCCTCGGCTTCCTGCGCTGGTTCGACAGCGGCGCGGACCGCGAGTCCGGTCCCGAGTGCCTGCATCGCGAGCTACGCGAGGAACTGGCCGAGGCGGGGCACCCCGAGCTGATGGCGTTGGTCGAGAACCTGCGGTTCCAGAAAGTCCGTGCCGTCGTTGACGGGCCCCGCCCGACGCTCGGCAAGGAGTACCGCACAATCCGTTCGTTCGAGGTGTACGACATTATCGCCGACACCCCGGAGGCGCTGCAGCTCGTACAGTGCCTGCTCACGCTGGGCCGCGACGCCGGCGAAACGGCGATCATTCTGGCGACGGCCGCCGACATTGAAGAGGGGCGCTGCGAGCGGTACCTCGTCAGCCCGCAGTCCGCATTCTTGCTCGGCGAACGGCGGATCCACGAAGATCTGCCCGCGCTGCGCTGATGGCACCCGCAGCCGCGGCCGGTGGAAGCGAGGACCCGCTCGCCTCGCTGTTGGACCCGCAGGTCGCCGAGGCCCTGCGGGAATGGGCCATGGCCGGAGGCGGCGTCGTCCAGGCTCCGAGCCCCGGTTGGAGCGCGTCGGGCTACACCGGCGCCGTTGTGGCGGTCATCCTCTTCGAGGAACGGCGTCCGGACGGTGCCTGGAGCTCGGACAAGCAGATCATCAAGGTAATCCCCGCCGGTGAGGAGCGGGAAACCGGCCTGCACGAGGAGGCCTGGCGGCACAACCAGTCCTTCGCCAAGCGACATCTGGTTCGGCAGCGGGGCCGGCCGTGGCCGGTCGGCGACGGACGCTACATCATGTTTCAGGACATTGCCGGCGACCTGCTCGACTATTGTCCGGTCGACAGGCTCGACGGCGACGTGCAGGCCGTCTGCTGCGCGGCCGTAGCACGGCTCGTCCTGACGGACTGGAACGGCAACCGATGGCCGGACCGGCCCACCCGTACGCGGAAGCTCGTTGGCGACTACCTGCGCCACGAACTGCGAAAGCGAATCGACAAGATCGAGCAGTGGGCGGAGCAGCAAGGCCTGGCCCGGCCCGGCGAGCAGTGGGTCGGCGCACCGACGGCCGACGACGGCGAGCGGCTGCCGAATCCCATCGCGATGGTCCGCACGGGGCTGTCCGCGCAGCGCGTCATCGTCCAGTACCTGTGGGGCCTGAGCCACGGCGACCTGCATCGCGGCAACATCCTCGTCCCCGTGCCCGAGCCGGCGCCCGGCGACCCACCCGCGCCGCTGGAGGTCGACCAGATCAGGATTGTCGATCTGGCGGCGTTCGACCCGGCTGCGCCGCTGACCCGCGACCTCGTCGAACTGTCCCTGTCGTTCGCCGCGGCCGAGCTCGAGGGCCCCGCCCGTCCGGACGCGGCGGAAGTCCTGCTCCGCGTGCTCCTCGACGGCACCGGTCGACCCGGCCCCGCGGCGTCCCCGACCGGCGATGCCCTCCGGTCCATCCATCGCGGGGCCGGACAGCCCAGGTCGTTCCTCATCGAGTGGCGGACGCAGTACCTGCTGTCGTTGCTGGCCGGCGCGCTGCGGCACACCGGCTACAAGAACCACGACGACGCGACGCGGCGGTGGTTCTTCCGCGTCGCGGCCAGGTCCACGGCGGAGTTCCTGCGGTTCGCCGAGCAAAGGCAGCTCATCCCGGTCGAACCGGCGGCCGAGGAGGCGCCGGAGCACGTGGTCGTATCGCTGGTCTCCGCCGTGAGCGACCGACCGGCCGCCTATACGCTCCAGAAGCAACTGGAGCGCCACGCGGAGGCCGGCGGCCTGAGCTGGACCGTCCACGTCCTGCTGCACACGGAGGAGCGCGGCGCGGCGCCCGACGCCGGCCCGCGCAGTCCGGACGTGGTCGTGTACCTGCTCTCCGAGCGCAGCGTCGTGGACCACGGCTGCCGGCGCGAGCTCGACGCCGCGAAGGCCGGCGGCTTCCCCGTGATCGCCGTTCGGACCGACGCCACAACCATGCGACTCGGCGATCGCCAGGATGTGGTGCAGGCGGGCCCCGACGGCTTCGCCGAACTCACCCGCCGCGTCGCCGAGCTCTCACTGACGGAGCAGGTACGCCGGCAGATCGCCGAGAAGCTCGCGCAGACCGAGGCTGAGGCGGAACGGGCGGCGGGGCCGCGGCGGCGAAGGCTCGACGCCTACAACAGTGAGAAACGTGTGCGGCTGGAGGACGAACGGCGCCGGACGGCCGGCGCCGGCCCCCGACGCGACGAGCCGGTGCCGTCGGACCTCACCGCCGTGACCGTCTCGGCGCACCACGTCCGGCTGGTCAACGAGGCACCGGCCGTCGCCGAGGGCGAGTTCTGCGACCGCGTAGCAGCGATGCACGGCGTCGAGGACACGATCGGCGATGCATCGACGCGGGTGGTCCTGGTCTACGGCGCGTCCGGCGCCGGCAAGACGGCGTTCACGGCGGAGCTGCGGCGTCGGCTCGCCGCACCTCGGCCGCGGGCCGCGGTGGACGCCGTCGTGTACCTGTCGGCCGACGGGTACCGGCCGGTCAACGTGGCCACGGTCCTGCTCGACCTGGTGCGCAGCCTCCCGGAAGGCGCGGACCGCGAGCGGCTCACCGCGCGGCTGACGGACCCGATCGAGTGGCGGGAGAAGCTGACTGACGTACTGGCGGGCCTCGATGGCCGGTCCGTCGTGGTGGTCCTCGACGCCGCGGAACACCTGTTCGACGCGGCCGGAACCCTCCGGGACCGGGATTTGGGCGCGCTGGTGCGGGAGCTGGCCGGTCGTCCCGGGCACTCCGTGACGCTGGTCCTCACGGTGGCCGACGGGCCGCCGCGGCAGATCCGGCGCGACCTGTCGGCGAACGTCAGGTTCGTCGCGATCGAGCGCGGCCTGCCGTTCGCCGACACCATCAGGTTCCTCACCGCCCTGGACCGCACCGCGACGCTGGGGCTGTCGGCGCTGGCCCAGGATGACGACTTTCGGCAGCGCGTGTACGAGGTGAGCCGCGGACATCCGCGGACGCTCGAACTACTGGTGGGTCTCCTGCGACTGGACCCGGACCGGTCCGTGGTCGGTCTCCTCGACGACCTCGAGCGCATGGCGCCGGAGAACGTCGCACCGACGCTGTTCGACTGGACCTTCGCCCAGCTCGACCGGACCGAGCAGCGCGCGCTCCAGGCGCTCGCCGCCTACCGCCGGCCGGTGCCGCCGGCGGCGGTCGACTTCCTGCTGAAGCCGTTCGTGAAGGGGATCGACAGCGCTCCAGTGCTGCGCGGCCTCCATGAGCGGCGCATCGTCCGCCACGACCACGGGCACTACTTCCTGCCGGCCGCGGAGAGCGCCCAGGTCCTTGACGGCATACCGCAGGGGGCCCTCGACGACCACGGTCACGTGCCTCCGGTGCTGACCCGCTTCGCCCTGCTGTACCGAGCCGCCGTGTACTTCGAGCAGGCACAGCCGGCTCAGGTCACTGGCCTGCTCGATCTCCGTCCGTACTTCAGCGAGATCGACCTCCGCATCCGGGCGTGGGACTTCCATCGGGCGTACGAGGTCATGAACCACATCGAGGACGAGTACCTCCGGCCCTGGGGGCAGAGCGACGTGCTGCTGGACTGGCGGCGCGCGGTCCGCGGACGAGTGGGGGACGACGCCGAGGAAGCGAACAACCGCCGCCGTCTGGTCGCGGCGCTGCAGCAGCAGGAAGACATCGACGGCGCCCTGACCGAGCTGACGCAGGCACGCCGGGAATGCTCGTGGCTGCGCGCCCCGCGGGCCCGCCTCGCACTCGACATCCAGCTGGCGAACGTGCACTTCGACGCCGGGCGGCTCAGCCGCGCCGGCCGGCTGTATCGGCGGCAGCTGTGGCAGAGCCGGTTGGTGGGCGGCACGGGAAGCGAGTCGACCGTCGCCCAGGGCAATCTCGCGCTCTGCCTCGGCCGGATCGGTCACCATGCGCGGGCACTGCGCATGTTCGCCGCCGCCCGGTCCGCCGCCCGCCGCCTGTCGGACACCGACCGAAATCGCATCCTCCCGGAGCTTCTGGCCAGCCACGCCTGGGTCCTCGGTCAGCTCGACGAGACGCCGGCGGCCATGGAGCGGCTGCGGGAGGGCCGCTCGGTAGCCGCCGCCGCCGGCAACCGGAACCAGGTCGGCCTTGGACTCTGCCTCAACGGAGAGGCGGCGATCCTGGTCGACTCCGGAGCAGCCGAGGCCGCCGGCGAGTTGGCGCAGAAGGCGGCCGAGATCGGCGTGCTAACTCGCGACCCGAACCTCATTCGGCAGGCCAACCTCAACCTCGGCCTGGCCTATCTCTGCCTCGATCGGGACGCTGACGCACTCGCCACAGCGGAGATCAGTGCCCGGCTGGACCGCGGTCCGCACGCGATCGGGGCCAACGGCCTGCTGGGGATCGCCGCATTCCGCTGCGGGCGGCCGGACCGCGCACGGCTCGCCTTTCTCACCGCGATGGATGCCGCCGGCCGACAGCTGGAACGAGAACAGCACGACTACGTGGCGTGGGATGCGCGCGGCCTCGCCTGTTTCGGCCTCGCGCTGATCGAGGTCGAGCAGCAGTCCAAGCGCCTCGCCCAGGCCGCGGAGGCCTTCGCCCGGGCGCGCCGGATCACCAGCGCCGCCGGGGCCGTACGCCGGAATGCGATCCTGCTCGGACGCTTCGGAGAGCGGGCGGACGACGGCCTGGTTGCCGCGATGACGGCGGTGGCCCGCGGAGCCGGACCGCCCTTCGGCACCGCCTACTGAATTCGGTCGACTGATCGAACCGCGACGTTGCTTTCGGTGTTGTCGGTCCAGAGAACTCTGAGCCGGAGTACTCCTACCCGGTTGACATGGACGACGACGCCTGTCGGAGCCTGGTCCGGACGGGGATCCCGACGGCGGACCCGATCGCCCCGCCGCCATCCTTTTCGGCCCGGCGACACGTCGCCGGGATCGATGCGCCGAAAGTTTCCATTGACCATTGCCATCCCTCATCAGGGTGCGCGAAACGCGTCGGAATGAGGTCGTCGAAACGATAGCGATACGCGCGCCGAAATCCGTTCGGACGGGAAGAAGAAAGCAGCATCGGTGTATCTGCACCTGAAGTTACGGGATGGGCACTCCGCGCGTCCATGACGTCACTGACGCCAGGCCGACATCATCCATGGCGGTATCCTGTCGCGATTGTGTCGCGTTCACCGCCACGTTCTGGACCAGCCTGCATCCAGGTAAGACGGTAGGAGGAGCTTGCCGAGCAATGCTGAGAGGGCATCCCCGATGCCGGTGCGGATCGCCGTCTCCGATCCGCTGCCGATGTTCGGCCGCGGAGTAGCGGAGGCAATGCGCGGCGCGGGCTACGATGTCGAGTCGCCCGACGACCTGCTGTCGTGGACGAACGAGGTGGGTGCGCACATGGTGATGCTGACGCTGCTCAGCCCGGCCGACTGGACCCTCCTCGCCACGTTGCGCGACAGCCGGTCGCAGGTCGCGTTGATCGCCGTGATCGAGCACGGCGACGTCCCAACTTCCGTACGGGCCCTCGTCTCCGGGGCCGTCGGCGTCATGGCCCGGGAGGCCGACCCCGAAACAGTTTGCAGCGTGGTGTCGGCCGTTGCCGCCGGTCGCAGCCTTTTGCCGGCCGAGGTGGTCCGCGCACTCACCGCACCGCAGCGCCGGCCACCGGCCGAACACATTCCCACGGACAGGGAGATCGCCTGGGTTCGCATGCTCGCGCAAGGCTTCACGGTCGCCCGGCTGGCCCAGCACGCCGGCTACTCCGAACGGATGATGTTTCGGCTCCTGCGCGCCCTTTACAAGCGGTGGGGCGTTGCCAACCGTACCGAGGCCATCGTCCACGCCCGCGGGAACGGCTGGCTGTGAACCTCAGCGCGACCGCCCGGATCGCGCGTTGCAGCAGCGGCGCCGCGGCCCGCAGCCGCTTGTTGTATCCGGACTAGCCCGGCAGATACGGAAACGCACCAGGCAGGTGCCGGGGCAGGAACCGCACGCAGCCAGCGGGCCTCGGAGCGGGCGCCGAGCAGGACCTGAGCCACCGCGATGGTCAGCAACTCCGCATCGGACAACCTCGGTGGACGCCCGGTGCGGCGTGGCCATCCGAGCCAGTCGTCGATCTGAGGTACCCGGCGGCGGCGGTGGTCGGGCTGATCGCGCTACGTTTTTACGACCAGCGCGTGGGTCACGGGCGCCGCAATGCTGTTGACCGGCTTCGACGGCCGCTTGATCACGCTTGCGCTCATGCCGCCGACCGGTGCTAGGCCTGTCATGTACGAATGCCGGGCATACTCGTGCTGTGGCAGCACGAGTACGCAACCAACCCTGGGCTCCGTGCGCGACCAACGCGAATCTCCGAACGCCCCCAACGCCTGGCGGACCGGGGAACTGCCCGCCCGGTGGCGACCTCGATCTCCACGTCGGCTGGGACCGTTTCGAGAAGCTCATGTTGGATCTTGTCCAGCGTGTCCTGGGTTTGCGCGGTGTCCGGTTCCGCCGCTACGGAACGCTCGGCCAGAAGCAGCATGGGATCGATCTTGCCGGCCGGGACCCTGACGGCGCCTATGTGGTCGTGCAGTGTAAGGACTACAGGTCCTTCACGAAGGCCGACCTGCGCAGGGCCGTCGCCACATTCGCGTCGGGCCGCCGCCCGTTCCACGCGACGCACCTGATCGTGGCGACCTCGGCGAACACCGAGCCGACCCAGGTCTTCGACGAACTTGCGACGTTGCAGGGCGAGCACCCAGAACTGACACTCGACCTGTGGGGCGCTGAGCAGATCAATGACTATCTGCGCCGCAATGCGGATATCGTCGCCCGCTTCTGGACCCGTGAGACCGCAGCCACATTCTGCACGGCAGCCCCGCTGCCGGGCGTGCCCGCGCCACCTCCTGATCGGCAGCTGCAGGCCGCTCGCATCCTCGTCGGCCCCCTCAAGACGTCAGACGTCCTGGCGACGTTGCGGCAGGCCGAGGAAAAGCGAGTAGGCACGCCGCACGAATCCGCTGTGCTCTACCGAGAGCTGGCCGAACAACTGGAGGCCGCCGGACACCGAGGCCATGCTGCCGTAATGCGCGACCGGCAGACCGGCGCACTTCGAGAGGCGGGTCAATCGGCAGAAGCCGCCGCAGTAATCGCCCGGCTTGCCGTCAACGCGCTCAACCGCGGCGAGCGCGACGAGGCCCGCCGCTTGAAACACATGCTGACCGAAGTGGTCAACGAAACGAACGCCAGCGCGGACTCCGAGCCAGCGGAGCCACGCAGGCACGCGGCGCTCGTCGCGGCAGCCGTGGACTACGTCGGCGACCCACTCGGCCGACCCGACGATCTCCTCCGCGCACTGTCCGACCCGGACGCGACGACCGTTCCGTACCACCCGGAGTTGGTTCTGGTACTCGCCGAGGGTGTCGCGGCCGGTCTTCCTCATCAGTTGGGTGAGCTCGATCCGTTGCTGCGTTCCACCATCGGGCAGCTCGGTGCGGCCGGCTCGGAGGAGATCGGGATTCGGCTGCGTCTCGTCCTGGCAGAGTACGACCACGAGGAACGCCGGGTGCTGGGTTCGGTCGCCCGCAAGCACGAGCTGCCGGGTCGTCTGGCCGCGCTGGTCAGCGCGCGAGAGGCACGACGCTGCGCGCAGGAAAGCCGACTCGACGAAGCCGTCGAGCATTGGCGGGACGCTGTGCTCTACGGCATCCACGATGGCTTGGCCGACGACGCTGCGGACTGGCTCTACGCGATCCGGTCCGCCAGACACCTCCTTGGCCCATTGGTCGCCGGCATCGACGACGAGCACCATCTTGCGCAGGCGTTACGGCACACTGCTTCGGATCGCTTGCTCAACCGCGCCCAGCGCCCGAGTGAACGAGCGCGGGCTGCGGTGCTAGATGATCGTCCCAGGGTGGCGGTACTGCACGCGCGGCAGTGGCTCACCGATGCCTTCATTACCGGCAGCTGGGCCGTCGAACTGGAAGCGGCCCGTTTCCTCGGCGACCTGTACCGGGACAACGAGGAACCTGAAGCCGCCGCTGAGCTCTTCGCGAGGTCGGGCAGTGCCAAGAAGATCGAGGAACTGGCCGAACAGGTCGGCGACCGCCTGATCCCCGTCACGCTCGACCGAGAGGAGCCGTGGTGGACCACGAGCGCTCGGATCGTGCTCACCATCGCCCAAGCCGACCTCCTGCCCGACAAAGCAGCGGCGGCCTTGCTCGAGGAGCTGACCGACTTGGCAGCCCGAGGGCGTGACGGTGAGCTCATCGACCGTTTCGGCGGCGGCGGAGTGACAGACCGGGCCACGGCCGGCGCCTGCGCCTTCGCCCATCGCTCAACCGCCGAGCAGGCGATGACGGTCCTTGACCTGCTTGCCGCAGACGTTCCGCGACAACCAAACCAGTTCAGGGACAGCGACGACGCACACGCCGCCACCTGCATCGACATCGCGACCACGCATCCGCAACTCGCGGTACCGGCACTCACCCGTCTCTTCGACCTCGCCAGCCACGACGCCAGGAAAGCCGTTGCTCTGACTGCCGACGACCGAGTCCTGGACCTGATCAAGGGGAACGTCGGCTCCAGCGGACCGAGCCTGCCGCTCTTGACCACCGAGCAGCGTGACGTGCTCAGAACTGCTGCCCTACGACTCGCCGACGGCCAGTCGCCGATAACCCAGGCGCTTCGACACGAACTGGCACCCCACGAACCGGCCGCGCTGGAGGCAGCGCATCGTGCCGCCGACCGGATCTTGACGCGGCCGGATCCGCAAGCCGGGCAGACCGCATTCGGCTCCTTGATCGTGACCGACGCCTACCTTGCCAGCCTCCTCGACCAGCCGGAACGAACGGCGTGCCTCGAGAAGCTTCTGAGCATCGCAGAAGATGCCCGCGAGGCGGCGATGAACCGGCAAAACGCGTTGGACGCCGCAGCCAACCTCGTCCTGCACGCCGAGCCAGCGGTCCGAGCAGCCGTCTTTCAGCGCAGCAAGCACTTCGTGACCGGAGCCCAGGACGGCAGCGCCCACGACGACGAAATGACAGGGCCGGCCCATCCACTGAGCTTCCTTCGGATCTCCATGGGGACGGCAACTCTACGCGGTCAAGGTTTGCGGCTTGCCGGATGCGCGTCGAGTGACGACGCCGAACGCCGATGGGTGCGCGACCGTGCGGTCGACCTGCTCCGCAGCGGTGAGGATTCCCTTATCCAGCAAGCCGCGCTGGCATTGGCTGCCATGGATTCCGTCACCACCGAGCTCGACGCGGATCTGCTGGCCGCTCATCACCATGTGAACGTGCGGCAGCTCAGTGCACACCTCTGCGTCCGCCAACCGGAGCGATACCGGGTAGCCGCCCTCCGCCTGGCTGAGGACCGTAATCCGCGGGTGCGGCGTGTCCTTGCCGAGGCAGCAGCACGCGCCTACGCCCAGAACCCTGAGGGTTTGCGGGAGATAGTTGGTGTTCTGGCCTCCGATGCACGACACAGCATTCGCACCGCGGCTCGACCCTCCGCAGGCGTTGATCAGGTTTCGTCGGCGGCAACAGCCGACCCGTGACGAGACCGATTTGCTTTGTAGTCCCGACGCAGCCCCTGCACTTGAGACAAGGGCAGTGCGTACGAAGACAGGTCCACTCGCACGAGTTGAACGTCCGGCCGAACGGCTGCAGTTATGGCTACTGTGACAGCCGTGGAGAAGCCCCCATCGAAGAGCACTGGACGCGAAATCACGGAGAAGGCCGTCGAGGCCGGCCTCAACGTGGTGCCGCTGGTCGGCGGTCCGTTGGGCGTGGCGTTCGCCTACGCGGTGAGTTTCACCTACAACCGCCGCATGACCCAGTGGCTCGAAGATCTGGCCGAGGCCGTCGACGAGCTCACCGACCAAGTCGAAGGCATGGATCTTGAGAGCTTGGCAGCAAACGACATCTTCGTCGACGCCGTCGCCTCCGCCACGCAAGCCGCCACCCGGACCCATCAGGCACTGAAAATCGACGCGCTCCGCAATGCCGTGCTCAACAGCGCACTCCCGGGCGCACCAGATTCCGACACGCAGCTGATGTTCCTGCGCTGGATTGAGGACTACACGGCCGCTCACCTCCAGATCCTGACGCTGCTCAACAACCCGGAGGCGTGGTACGACCAGCGAGGCATCCCCACGAAGAAGGACACAATCGCGGGATCGCGGCGCCAGCTCGTCGAGGAAGGCATCCCGGAGTTCGCCAGTCAACGCGAGTTCACCGACGTGGTCGTGCGCGACCTTTCCAACGCCGGCCTGCTGAGGATCGACGGTCTCGGCGGCATGGTCACCGGTCACGGGATGTACCAGGCCGTCACGTCTGAACTGGCGGCCAAGTTCATCGCCTACATCACCGATCCCCGCAAGGACAGCTCGCCGTCGTCCACATGAGCCTTGGCAGCCCGCGTGTGCACCACGAGCCGGATCACCCGATCAGGGGTCCTCCGATGGAGGGATCGCGGTTGTGAGTCACTCCGCACGGCGGTCCCATGAAAGAGGCGGGCCCATCTCCGGGCCGTGCATCAACGGACGGCGGAGGTGTCATGGCCGATGTCGATGTAATCGTCCAGAATCCGATCACGGGGTTGTTCGGGTTCCGGCTGGAACTTGGTCGCGACCGATCCGGAACGCGCATGCAGGCCAGACGGGGCGGGTTCGTCACACGACAGGCCGCCCTGGCCGAGTACCGGCGGCTGAGCCGACAGCGTGACGCGCAACGACCCCGGCTACGGCTGTCCGACACCGTGCAGACGCTGTGCGAGGACTGGCTCACCGCCCGGACACAGGAACTGCAACCCAACACCGTCTACAACTACGGCCACCTGCTCAACCTGATCTACCCGCACATCGGCCGGGTCCGCGCATCACGGCTCAGCGCCCGCATGACCGAACGCGCCTACCAGCACCTGGAGGCCGCCGGCTACTCCCGCACCACCCTGCGAACCCGCCACCTGGTGCTCGCCAAAGCGTTCGGCGAGCAGACCGGCCGCACCCTCGGCGCGCGCAAGCCCCGGGAGACCGACGATCTACGGCCCGTCTGGACCCTCACCGAAGCACGCACCTTCCTCGACCACACCACCAGCGACCGGCTCTACCCACTCTGGCGACTCCTGCTCACCACCGGCCTACGCCGCGGCGAACTGTGCGGCCTGCAATGGTGCGACCTGGAACCGGACCTCGCCGCGCTGACGGTCCGCCGACAACGCGTCGTGGAAGACCCCACAAGCCAAGTGCGGGAGAAGCCACCCAAGTCCCACAACGGCACCCGCACCCTGCTCCTCGACCCAACCACCCTCACCGCACTGACCAACACCAGACCAACCACCAAGATGGCGCTCGTCTCCGGCCACATATTCCTCGGACGACGCGGCCAACCACTCCGACCCGACAACCTCAGCAACCGATTCAACCAACTCGCCCGAGCCGCGGGAGTCCGCCCGATCGGACCCCACCAGATCCGCCACCTCCTCGCCTCCAACCTCCTCGACCTCGGCTACGGCATCCCCGAAGTCGCCGAACGCCTCGGCCACGACCCCGCAACCCTCATGCGCTACTACACCCGCACCAACGCCCAACGCCGCCAACAAGCCGCCCACGACCTCGCCCAACTCATCACACCAACAGCAACCCTCATGGACGTCAGCACCGCACCCCACCTGCAGGCGGCATGACCACATCAATGCCAGCGCGGCACCAAACCCACGGACCCCTTTACTCGGCCGGTTTATGCTTGAAGCGACCTGGGAGAACGTTGCTGAGCACGCCGCTGGGGCCTCCGACGACTGGGGGTCAAGGGGTCGTGGGTTCAAATCCCGCTGTCCCGACGGTTTGAGCAGGGCAAACGGCGAGGCCGATTGCCCTTTGTGGACACGTGGCTGTTAGCGCCGCCCACCATGATCCATTAAGCAAGATGGACGAAAGTGCTCAAATCGGGCGCTCGAATCCCCGTTATGCCGCGGATTGACCGGCGGCCACTTGACCGAAATCAAGTGTGCACTGTGCTGACTGGTGGTTCGTTCGCCCGGGCGTTGTCGCGGGCCGCGACATCGTCGGGCGTACCCGCAGGTCGGCCTCGGAGCTCGTTCGCGGATCAGCCCGCCTAACCGGGCGGGCCGCCGGACTTCGGCGGCCAGCGCTGCGAGCACCTCGCCGGGCGTCTCGTCGCCGCGATCACCGACCGGTACGGCGAACACCGCCACGTGCACTGCACGATCACCGAGGACGGCATTCTCAGCGGCGGCGTGGCATGGGTTTCAGACCCGGCCGAAGCCAGCACGACGACACACCGAAAGGCCAGGCCCCGTGACCAACGACCTCGACGCCGGCCAGACGCTGCTCCTCATCGCCGATGCAGACTTGCTGCACCGGCCCCGCCCGCTGCGCACCGACGAGCCGCTGACCATCGCAACCGTCCCGACAACGGCCGCTGACTGGCTACCCCACACCATCCTGCCGTCGTTCACCAGCCAAGTGCCGTGGCGGGGCGCCCGGTGGCAATCTGCGGCGCCGAGTCGGCCGCAACAACGACAAGGATCGACGCCAGTACCGCGAGCGCCGTGATCCTCGCGACGAGCCGCATCGCTCCCCTCCATGCGTGTGTCGAGGCGGTGCGCAGGTAAAGATCGCGGAACCCGGTCGAGGATCGCCGAAAGCGGCGGTAGAGCGGTTGCCCACAGGCCCCAGTTCAGCGGCTCAGGAGCCGGGCCGCCAGACCGGGATCCAGTCGTGGTCCAGCCGGCACGCGAGCAGCGGCCCGGTGGCGAAGCACTCCGGCGGGTCGGATGAGCGGGCGGCGGCCCGCCCGAGCACCGTCGCCGCGCCGGTCTCGACGTCGAGGCGTGCGATCAGCGTGGTACCGGCGGCGCCGCGGCCCGCGACCAGCAGTTGGGTGCCCGCCAGGTCACCGGCGGGCACCCAGCCGTCGAGGCGGCGCACGAGCCGACCGGTGGCGGCGTCGAGGACCAGGACCAGGCCACTGCCGGCGACCGGGGTGGACGGGGTGGCCAGCAGGTACGACGCGGATAGGCCGGCCAGGTCCAGCTCACCGTCCAGGCGCCACCGCTCACGGCCGGTGTCCCGGTCCAGCCCCACCGTCGCCCCCGTCGCCTCCGAGGCGCAGAGCATCTCCCCGCACCAGGAGAGGTACCCGGCGGTCCGCTCCCACATCCGCCGCCCGGTGGTCAGGTCGAAGACCGCGCCCTCGAGGATGTTTCGCTGCTTGGCCCGGTAGGCCAGCAGCCGGTTGCCGGACAGTGCGAGCCCGTTGACCGTGCCGGAGTCCTCCAGCCTGACGGTCCGCACGACCTCGGCAGTCTCGCCGCTGTGCAGCCGCAGCGTGCCGTCGGCGTCGAGTGCCGCGATCTGGACGCGCCGGCCGGACTGGAACACGACCGTACTGATGCCGCCGGGCGCCGTGACCAGCGACCAGCGCACGGCGCCGGTGCGCAGGTCGATGCCGGCCAGGTACGGGGTCGACCGCTGCCGCTCAGACTCCGCATCGCCGCCCGGTGGGTACAGCTCGGAGACCACGACCCCGTCCGCGCACGCGCAGCTGTGGACCACCGGCACGTAGCCGGTCCACTGCCACACCGGCGCCCCGGTGGCGGCGCCGAGCCCGACCAACGCCGCGTCGGCCGGGCTCGGGCTGTCCTGAACGCCGACGACCACCCGCGCCTGGTCCACGCCCAGCAGCTGCGTGCCGGCCGAGACCGGCACCGCCCACCGGCGAGCGCCGTCGGGCATCCGGTACGCCGCGAGGTTGTCCCTCGACAGCACGTACATCGCGGACTCGTCGCCGGCGACGGCGCTCACCCCGTCGCCCCGCAGCACCGTCGCCGGGTCCGTCGACAGCGCCGGCTGTGCGCCCCCCGCCAGCGTTAGCACCACGGCGATCAGCAGGGCGGCCGACCACCAGCGCCGGACGGGCGGCCGTCCGCCACCACGGGGCCGCGCATCAAGATCGATCACCGTAGCCATTCGCCAACCATCCCACGGGCGGCACTACCGAAGTTTGCGCCATGTCTAGATTCCCATACGTGAATCTTCTCGCCGTATGGTCCGGGTCGTGTCATTCGCGGGGACTGCACTTCCATTGACCATGGGCATACTCGCCGCGATGTTCGTCGCGAGCGGGGCGCCGAAGTTACGAAGGCCGTTCGCCAGCGCGCTGGCAATCCTGCGGTTCGGCGTGCTTCGCGGGATCCGGCCGTGGGCCGGACGGGCGCTCGGCGGCGTCGAGGTGCTCGTCGGCGTGGCCGTGGCGGTCCTGCCGAACCCCTTCTGGCCTGCCGTCGCGGCCTTGCTCCTGCTCAGCGTCTTCACCGGGTTGGTCGTCGCGGCCCTCGCCCGCGACCGCTCGTTCGACTGCGCGTGTTTCGGCGGCGGCGAGCAGATCTCCTCGTCTACGCCCTGCACATGACCGGGGCCGACGCCCGCCTGTGGGGTGTGGCGGCCGGCGTGCTGGCCATCACCGGCCTGGTGGTGACCCGGCAGGTCGTCGCCTTCCACGACTACGACCGCCTGCTCACCGACCTCGACCGCAGCGTGCTGGAACTGCGCCAGCTGCACGGCGAGCTGCGCCACCAGGCGACCCACGACGCGCTGACCGGCCTGGCCAACCGGGCGCTGCTGGCCGAGCACATGGCCACGCTGCCGCCCGCGGCCCGGCTCAGCATCCTGGTCCTCGACCTGGACGGCTTCAAGCAGGTCAACGACCGCCACGGCCACCACGCCGGCGACGAGTTGCTCGTGGCCGCGGCCCGCCGGCTGGCCGCGTGCGTGCGGGCCGACGACCTCGCGGTGCGGCTGGGGGGCGACGAGTTCGCGGTCGTCCTGCCGCACACGGACGCGGACCGGGCCGGGCGCCTGGCCGACGAGGTGACCGCCGCGCTGAGCCGCCCGTACGCGGTGGCCGGCACCGTGGCGCGGGTCGGCGCCAGCGTGGGCATGGCCACCGGCACCCCGGCCGGGCTCGACGCGCTGCTGCGGGACGCCGACGCCGCGATGTACAGCATCAAGATCGCCCGCAAGGCCGGAGCCGTCGCCGCCGCATGACGGTACCGTGAATCCCACGTTACGAGAGAGCGCTCTCACGACTTTTCGCCTCCCACCAGCGGAAACATCGATATCCATCGGCGACGGTCTGGACACTCGCGGTGATCTATGGCCAGGATGGTCGTCGATGGTAATGCCAACGGGGAAGGAGGTCAGAAAATGGCAGAGCTCTTCGCGTTCAACGTCGCCGTCCTGGAGCCCGAGCCGGCCGCCGCGCCGGACCTGGGGTACTACGACCCGCAGCTGCAGCAGTTCGTGTGGGCCGGGGACGACGAGGTGACCCTCGGTGCGGCGCTGTGCAGCCGCGGGCCGGCCGGCTACAACCGGTGCAGCTCGACGGGCACGGCCTGCAACATGAGCGGCTCCGGGTGTCAGAGCCCAGGCTTTCCCAACTGCTACATCCGCTGCGACTACGGGTGACCCGACGCCTGAACCGCAGGTGATGTGAGCACATCGATGGGAGTGTCATGGGGGAGAGCCGGATCCTGGTCGTCACCGACTACATCGACGCACACGCGGACCGCCTGATCGCGCTGCTGCGCGAGCGCGGTGCCGAACCGGTCCGGCTCAACTCCAGCGACCTGACCGCCGGCCTGACCGGCCGCCCGCCGCACGGCGTCACGCTGCACCTGCCCGAGGCGGGCAAAACCGTCGACCTCGCCGGCCTCACCTCGATCTGGTGGCGCAAACCGGGCCCGTTCGGGCTGCGCCCCGACCTCGACGAGCGGCAACGCGAGTTCGCCATGGAGGAGACCGGCCACGCGGTGCTCGGCCTGCTCGGCACCCTCGGCGCCCGCTGGGTCAGCCATCCCGACGCCATCCGCCGCGCCGGATACAAGGCCGAGCAGCTGCATCGAGCGGAAGCGCTCGGTTTCACGGTACCCCGCACCCTCATCACCACCGACCCCGAAGCGGCCCGCGGGTTCCTCGACGAGTGCGGCGGACAGACCGTCTACAAAGTCCTGTCCGACCCGTACCTGGCCGCGAGCCGGCACGCCGAGCGCGGCGGGCACGGCAGGCATGAGCACGGCAGGCACGGCTGGCACAAGCCGCCCGACAACCTGTTCGTCGCGACCACCCCGGTCACCGCCGCGACCCTGGGCGACGGCGAGGCGGTGCGCGCGGTCCCGTGCCAGTTCCAGGAGCGCCTGCCGATCGCGAGCGAGCTGCGCGTCACCGTCATCGGCGACGAGGTCTTCGCGGCCGAGGTCGTCGCCGGCACCATGGACTGGCGGCTGCCCGGCGCCGACGCGACCTGGCGGGCCGCGGCCCTGCCCGATGCCGTGGCCGCGCGGTGCGTTGCGCTGACCCGCGGGTACCACCTGGAATTCGGCGCCGTCGACCTCATCCGCACCCCGGACGGGCGGCTGGTCTTCCTGGAGATCAACCCCAACGGGCAGTTCCTGTTCGTCGAGGACCGCGTGCCCGAACTGCGGCTCGGCGACGCGATGGCCGCCCTGCTCATGCGCGGCGGCCAGGCGTGAGCCCAATGAGCCCGCTGATCCCGTTGCCGGCGCTGGGCAAGGCCCGCGACAGTCACGCCGTGCTGTTCCAGGGCCCGATCGACCACGACACCGCGGCCGGATGCTACGAGCATCTGCGGGGCGCCGGTCGGGTACCGAAGCTGGATCTGGTCCTGGCCACGACCGGCGGCCCGGCCACCGCGGCGCGGCGGCTCGCGCTGCTGCTGCACGACTACACCGACCGGCTCACGATCCTCGTCCCGCACCGCGCCCGCTCCTCCGGAACCCTGTTGTGCCTGGCCGCGCACGAGCTCGTCCTGGGCCCCCTCGCCGAGCTGGGCCCGCTCGACCCGCAGATCGCCGCGGCCGGCCCGCCGCAACCCGGGCAGCCCGCCGTGCTCTCCGCCGAGGACCTGCGCGCGTTCCGGGCGATGGCCGAGGACTGGTTCGGCGTCGACCGGCCCGAGGACCGCCTGCAGGTGCTCGCCCTCGTCGCCCAGCGGGTCTTCCCCGGCACCCTCGGCGCCTTCTACCGCGCCGAGCGGCTCGTCCGCGGGATCGCCGCGGAGCTGCTCGCCTTCCAGCTGCCCGACGCCGAACCGGCCGCCCGCGCCGCGCTCGTCGAGCACCTCGTCACCGGCCGGCACGCCCACGACGACGTCGTCACCCGCGGCCAGGCCCGCGCCCTCGGCCTGCGCGTCACCTACCCCGACGCCGAGCAGGAGGACCTCCTGTGGGCCGCTCTCGAAGGGAACGCACCGTGATCGCGCACCTGTTCGGCCTGACCGTCATCGGGCTCACGTTCGCCGCGTCGGCGGTGAGCAAGCTGCGCGACCGGGGCGGATTCGTGCAGTCCGTGCGCGCGTTCCAGCTCCTGCCGGAGCGGCTGACCGGCGCCGTGGCCACCCTCCTCACGTCCACCGAGGTCGCCGTGGTCGCCCTGCTGGCCCTCGGAACTGCCAAGCCGGATGTGGTACCGCCTGTTCTGGTCGTCGCCGCAGCCCTCCTCGTCGCCTACACCGCCGGTCTGGTCTCGGTCCGGGCCCGCGGGCTGCACGTGCCGTGCCACTGCTTCGGCGCCAGCCCGGTACCGGTCTCCTGGTACGACATCGCCCGCAACGGCCTGCTGCTCGGCATCGCCGGCCTCGCGCTCGCCGCGGGCACCCCGGCCGAGCCGCTCACCGGCGTCGACGCGGTCCTCGTCGCGCTGGCCGGCGCGGCCACCACCCTCGTGGTGACGAACCTCGCGAACGTCGTCCACACCGCCGTCACCGCCGCCGGTACCGACTGAGGAGCCCCCATGGACGCCACCTCCTTCGTCCTCGTCGCGCTGAGCCTGGTCTGCCTGCTGAACCTGGTGCTGGTGCTGCGCATCTCGGCCCGGCTGCGGGCCGCCGACCACGTGCGCTACGAGCGCGAGCACGACGGCGAACCCCTGCCGCTGGGCTCGGCCGCGCCCCAGTTCAACGCGATGACCCTCGCCGGGCAGGGGATCACCGGGCAGCGGCTGGCCGGGCGCCCCGTGCTGTACCTGCTGCTCTCCCCCAGCTGCGACCACTGCCGCGACGTGCTGCCGCTCCTCGGCGACCTGGCCCCGCTCGCGCAGCAGGCCGGCACCCAGGTCGTCGTCGTGGTCGACGTCGGGCCGATCCGCGCCCGCGACTGGCTCGCCCTGGTCCGCGACGAGGACGGCGTCACCGTCAGCGTGCCGGTGCTGGCCGCGCCGGCCACCCGCACCACGATGGTGGTCGACTTCAACCCGCCGGGCCTGATGCCGTACTTCTGCCTCGTCGACGCCGCCGGCCGCATTGCCGCCCGCGGCCCCGTCGGCGGCCCCGACTGGCAGGCCCAGCTGGCCTCGTGGCAGGAGCCGGTCGGGGCCCGCGATGCCCGCTGAGCCGGTCGCCGGCTACGGCCCCGACCTCGCCTTCGCCCACGCCGCCGGGCACACCGGCTTCGTCGAGCTCGCGATCCCCACGATGCTGTCCTTCCTCCGCCGGGCCGGGATCCGCGACGGCCTCGTGGTGGACCTCGGCTGCGGTACCGGCGTGCTCGCCCGGGCCCTGCTCGACGCCGGCTACGACGTCCTCGGCGTCGACCTCTCCCCTGCGATGCTCGACCTGGCCCGCGTCACCGCCCCGGCCGCGCGGTTCGTCGAGGCGTCCTTTGTGGACGTCGAACTGCCCCGGTGCGCGGCGGTACTCTCGGTCGGGCAGTGCCTCGGCTACCAGTTCGACCCGAGGGCCTCGCTCCCGGCTCTCGTCCGGCGCATCGCCGCCGCCCTGCGACCCGGTGGACTCCTCGCCTTCGACCTCAACGCGCCCGACCCGGCCGAGCGCGGCCACACCATCCTGCACCGCGACGAGCCCGGCTGGACCCTCGTCGCCGCGACCACAGTGGACACCGACACCCTGACCCGGCGCATCACCCTGTTCCGGCGCTCCGGCGACACCTGGCGGCGCACCGACGAACAGCACGTCGTCCGGCTGTACGAGCCCGCGACCGTCCTCCGTGGACTCACCGCGGCCGGGTTCCACGCCCGGACCTTCCACGAATACGGCGACTCGCCGTTCCCGGCCGGGCTCGTCGGCTACCACGCGCTGAAACCGGCATGAGACTCCGGTCCGTCTTCGGCCTCGCCCTGCGCGCCGCGCCCGGCCGCCTCACCGGGTACGTGCTGCTCGTCCTCGCCACCGGCGCCGCACCCGTCGCCGGCGCCTGGCTCACCCGCACCGTCATCGACGACCTCATCGCCGGCCGCGCCTACCTCGGCCCCGCCGCGCTCCTCGCCGGCGTCGGCGTCCTGCTCGGCGCCACCCCCCACCTCGCCACCTACCTGCGCCACGAGCTCGACCGCCGGGCCGGGCGCACCGCCCAGCGCCGCCTCCTCGACGCCGTCGACCGCCTCGCCGGGCTGCGCCGCTTCGAGGACCCCGACTACCTCGACCGCCTCCGCCTCGCCCAGCAAACCGGCGACCTCACCTGCGGCGAGGTCGTCGACGGGGCCCTCGGCGTCCTGCGCTCCGCCGTCACCATCGCCGGATTCGCCGCCTCCCTCGCCCTCCTCGGCCCCTGGGTCACCGCCGCCCTGCTCGCCGGCGGCGTCCCCACCGTCCTCGCCGAGCTCGGCCTCGCCCGCCAGCGCGCCCGCATGTACTGGCGGATCGGCCCCGTCCAGCGCCGCGAGATGTTCTACACCCACCTGCTCACCACCATCGGCGTGGCCAAGGAACTCCGGCTGTTCGCCGCCACCCCGTTCCTGCACGCCCGCATCCTCACCGACCGGGCCACCGCCGACACCGCCCGCCGCCGCGTCGACCGCAACCACGCCGCCGTCCAGACCGTCCTCGCCGTCCTCGCCGCCGCCGTCGCCGGCGCCGGGCTGCTGTGGGCCGTCGCCGCCGCCCGCGACGGCCGCCTCACCCCCGGCGACGTCGTCGTGTTCGTGACCGCCGTCGCCGGCGTCCAGGCCGCCCTCGCCACCCTCGCCGACGACGGCGCCCGCGTCCACTTCGCCCTCGAGAACTTCGCGCACTACCAGACCGTCGTCGGCGCCGGACCCGACCTGCCGCCCGGCACCCGCGACCCCGGCCCGCTGCGCGACGCCATCGAACTGCGCGACGTCTGGTTCCGCTACACCGACGAGCACCCGTGGGTCCTGCGCGGCGTCAACCTCGTCATCCCCCGCGGCACCGCCGTCGCGCTCGTCGGGCGCAACGGCTCCGGCAAATCCACCCTCGTCAAACTCCTGTGCCGGTTCTACGACCCGACCCGCGGCGCGATCCTCTGGGACGGCACCGACCTGCGCGAGCTCGACGTCGCCGCGCTGCGCCGGCACATCGGCGCCGTGTTCCAGGACCACGTCGCCTACGACCTCACCGCGGCCGAGAACATCGCGCTGTCCGAAGTGGACGACCCCGCCACGGTACGGCCGGCCGCGACCACGGCCGGCGCGGACGGCTTCGTGCGGCGGCTGCCCCGCGGCTACGCCACGCTGCTGTCCCGGGTCTTCGCGACCGGCGAGGAGGACCACCCGGAGGCCGGCGTCGTGCTGTCCGGCGGGCAGTGGCAGCGCCTCGCCCTCGCCCGGGCACTGCACCACGCCGGGCGCGACCTCATGGTCCTCGACGAGCCGTCGGCCGGGCTGGACGCCGAGGCGGAGCAGGAGGTACACCGGACGCTGCTCGATGCCGCGACGGGCAGCACGTGCCTGCTGGTCTCGCACCGCCTCAACGCCGTCCGCCACGCCGACCACGTGGTCGTGCTCGACGCCGGCACCGTGGTCGAGCACGGCGACCACACGTCGCTGGTCGCGGCCGGAGGCCAGTACGCGCGCCTGTTCGCCATCCAAGCGGAGGGCTACCACCCGGGGCCACCGTGACCCGGCGCCGCCACCGGGGCGGCCGGCTACCACGCCGGGACACCGTGACCGGGCGCCGTCGCCCGGGCGGCCGGCCACCACGGTACTTTTCGTACCTGGACGACCAGAGTCAGTGGCAGGCTGGCGAGCGGGTGAGCGGCTGCTACGCGATGGTGTCGACCACGCACATGGTCCGCGCGTCCCTGCGGGGGCTCGGCACCGGTCCGCTGCCCTACTGAGCAGTCGGAGCGTCGACCCGGGCGTGCTCAGCCTGCCGTGCTGCCGTCGCGTTCGCTGGCGTCGTCGACGGCCCGGTTCCTGGTCGACTGATCCGCCAGTTCGTGCTGCAGTGCGGTGACGTCGGTGGGTGAGCTGAACTACTTCAGCGCTCGGGCGATTCTGGCCTGCTAGGCCTTGGCTCGTCCGCCTCCATGTCCCCCCGCGCTTGCCAGGAACACGGGTCGCTGCGGCGACGCTCAGTTCACCGACGTGTCCTGGTCGGACACCGATGTACCGGTCGCGGTTACGAACGAAGTCTTGCACCGAACGCCAGGCTTCCATGGTTGGCAACAGGAGCGGTGGCTGCACCACTGCAATGACGCCGCAGCGTTCTACGGCCGCGCGGGCGCGGACGATCTCGCAGCCTTTCCGGATGCGGTGCAAGCCATCCGTGAGCAGTGGTGACGCCATCGCTGTCAGACCAGGGAGCCAGGATTTGGCACCCCACAGGCGGGAACACGAACCCCGACAGCCGCCACCGCCCGTCGCATTCCCACTGCGCCGTGTTCTCGAACCGGCCCCCGCGGACCCTCACCGTGATCACGCCGGATCCCGAACACCGCGCCCGGAGGGTGAGCAGCCGCCCACCCGGAATCTCGACCCGCCCCGGCAGCCTGCCGGAGACCCCCGAACCCCACGCACCGATCAGCTGTCCGCCGGGGACGCCCGCCTCCTCGACCGGCCCGGCCGGCGCCTCCGGACGCTTGCAGGCGGCCACCCCAGCGAGCACTGCGGCCACCGGCACGACGAGGGCGAGGATGCGACGCACCGGTGCGTTCAGGACGACGGCGACGCGGACGGATCGGGGCTCGCCGCCGGGGCCGCGCCGGGCGGTGCCGCCGGGCCGGTGCAGGCGACCGACCCGGCGAGCACGGCCAGGGCCGCGCTCGCCGTCGCCGGCCGGGACTCGTCACGACGCGCGCGGCGTGACCGGGGTGGAGACGTTCAGCGCGAGCGCCTCCACGTCCCACGACGTGATGGTGTCCGCCCGGTCGATGAGCATGGGGAAGGGGCCGGGATCGACCGGCTCCAGCTCGGGCGGGAACAGCATCGACACGTATCGCCATCCGACGTCGCAGTCGATCCGGCCCTCGTGGTCGAAGGCCTTGCCGCGGATGCGCAGGGCGAGCTGACCCGAGCCCGAGCAGCGGGCCCGGACCTTGATGAACCGGTCGCCGGGGATGGCGACCTCGGCGTGCGCCGCGGCGCGCTCCGCCGAGTTCCACCGGCCCACCGGCCGACCGGCATAGGGAAAGCTTGTCGACAGGTCGGGCGCGGTGGTGGTGGCCGGCACCGAGGCCGATCGGGAGGCCGGCCCGGCGGGCCCCGCCGGGCCGGTACAAGCGACCAGCCCGACGAGTGCCACCAGACCTACCAGCGCAGTTGTCACCAACGACCGCGGCATGACATCCTACCCGAGGTGTTTGAGGATGGAGGCTCCGACATCGTTCGCGCTCTTGCCGCCGGACGGGATCGATCCCAACTTGACGGGCTGCATCTGGGGACCAAGGTACGTCACCTTCATCCGCATCTGGGTGAAGTCGACGGTGGTGCCGTCGCTGCGGTGCCCGGAGTACTGGACCGTCTCCCACTTCACCGAGACGATCGGCACGACGACGTACTGCTTGCCCGCATCGGTGTGGAACGAGTCGGAGATCTCGACCTCCGTCGTCACCGACTTGGTCCAGGTGTAGCTCCAGGAGTCCTCGCAGCTGTCGCTGAATTTGCCCGAGATCACCTCACCGGAGATCTCAGCATCAGCGGACATCGTGTTCACGCCGCCCATCCCCTCGGCCCACTCCGTGGTCTCGGAGACCGTCGTCTTCGAGGAGTAGTCCTTCGCGACGTAGGGGTCGCCGAACACCATCGACAGCGGGACGTCCTCAAGGGCGAACTGCTGCTCGCCGCCGGTCGCGACGACCTTCTCGGTCAGTAGCGGCGGGCCGAGGTGGGCGTTGGCCTGGGCGCGGGCCTTGGCCAAGCGGCGTTTGGCGCAGACGGCGTTGCAGGGTGCGTCGATGTCGTTGTCGATCCGGTCCTCCTCCGCCTTGCGTTGCCGGCCCTCCTCCGTCTGCACCGCCGCCCATTCCTTGAGGCAGTCGCCGTCGCAGTCCGGCCGCTGACCGGACGGGTCGGACATGGTGACCGGCGAGTTGTTGGCGTAGGCGTAGCCGTTCGTGCTCGCCGGGTCGGTCGGGGCGAAGACCGGGTCGACCGAGAGGAACCGGCCGATCGCGGGATCGTACTCACGGGCGCCGACGTGGGTCAGGCCGGTGGCGTCGCGATCGCCGCCGACGAAACCCTTGGCGGTCGGCCAAGCGGGCGAGCCGCCGCGGGGCGCGCCGTAGGGGTTCTGCCGCCGGATGCTGATCGCCTGGCTGCCGGCGGCGACGGCGATGTTCTGCGTGTTCTGGTGGTCGCCGATGAGCCAGGTGCCGGTGCCCCGGTGGTCATCATGGCCACGACCTGACCAGCCCAGGAGTAGTACCGGGTGGCGGTACCCGCAGCCTGCTACTCGGCCCGACCGCCCTCGCCGCCCTGACCAACATCAGACCATGCGCGAAGACCGCGCTGGTCGCCGGCTACATATTCACCGGCCGCCACGGCCAGCCACTACGGCCGGACAACGTCAGCAGCCGCTTCAACCAACTCGCCACCGCCGCCGGAGTCCGCCCGATCGGCCCCCCACCAGATCCGCCACCTCCTCGCCTCCAACCTCCTCGACCTCGGATACGGCATCCCCGAAGTCGCCGAACGCCTCGGCCACGACCCCGCAACGTTGCTGCGCTACTACTCCCGCGTCAACGCCGCCCGCCGCCGCCAAGCCGCCCACGACCTCGCCGACCCCATCACACCACCAGCAGCCATCACACACCTCGACACAGCAGACCGACCGCCGAATCCAACCTGAAGATCGACCCGACAGGCACCCTCGTCTATGCCTGGGAGTCCATCGTGGACGCGACATCACGAACGGCACTTGATCCGAGGAGCTAACGAATGCGCTCACAGCGGAGATCAACTCCAGGTGGAGGTGGCATCATCACACAGCACCGGTCAGCACACAGCCGTGTTAGTTTCGGCAGGTCACTTGGATGTGGGGATACAGGCCGACACGAGCCGACACTCCATAGTGGACCCGGATCAAGCCCCTGGGGGTCGGGGTCGTGGGTTCAAATCCCGCTGTCCCGACGGAGCAAAAGGCCAGCTCAGCTGGCCTTTTTTGTTGACGGTAATCGATGTGTCGACCGCGCGATGACACTTGGGAAGACGAGTACCTGTTCCTGTTGGTCAGCGAGGGACGAGAGCAGGTGTCGCAGCTGCACGAGTCCATCTACCGCCAGGTACTTCGCGGAGCGCAACGGCCGTCGCGTTTCGTTCCCCACATGACCGTCGGTCGCCATGCCGACAAGGTGGCATTACGCGCCGGCGTCAGCGAGGCTGCTGAGATGGACCTGCCACTGATCGGCAGGGCGCTGTCCCTAACCGTCTACCGCCGGGACAAAGACGCAAGGCGCGTCCGAGAGCTTGACATTCCCCTCGGCGCGGCTTCGTGAGAGGGACGCACGCACCACTGTCTCCAGGGCAGGAAGCCGAGCCGGTAAGAGCTGGTGACGAGTCTTCGCCCGCCGGCGCGCACCAACGGCGGCATGACAGCGCACGTGCGCTGGGGTCTCGGCACCCGGTGCCAACGCCCTCGATGGTCGACCACTCTAGTCCTTCAGTAAGCGTGTCGGGCGCTGGATCGGCTTGGAGATAGACCAAGGGCCTTACCCTGCCGGGGTTTGCGACTCCAACGCAGCCCGGCAGAACAGGTCCCTTGTGGTGAAGAAGCTAACGCATGAGCAGAGCCGTCGGAACGCGGCACGCCGGCAGCACAAGGTCGAGGCGCGGCATCGGCAGGCGGGGCATTGGGGTGAGCGGTCAGAACCGATCCTCACCTCGCAGAAGATCAACTACGAGATCGGTGGCAACGTCGAGGCGACCCCGTACGGCGGGTTGTTCGCGATGCACCGGCTGGTCACCCGGCTCGGCCTCGTGCGGGCGATCGACGCCGGCGTTGAGCTGTTGAAGATGCATCTGCCGTATCACCAGTCCGATCATGTGCTGACCCTGGCCTACAGCGTGCTGTCGGGCGGCACCCGGCTGGAGGACGTCGACCGGCTGCGCAACGACGTGCCGTTGATGAACGGGCTCGGGGCCAGGCTGCTGCCGGACCCGACCACGGTGGGCGATTTCCTGCGCCGCTTCACCGAGGCCGACATCCTCGCGTTGATGGACGCGATCAACTCGGTACGGCCGGCGCTGTGGCGCGGGCGTGGCGCCGATCTGCTCGGTGCGGTGGCCTACCTGGACGTGGACGGCACGATCGTGCCCACCACCGGTCAGCTCAAGCAGGGCATGGACATCTCCTACAAAGGGATCTGGGGTTACGCGCCGCTGCTGGTCACCCTCGCGAACACCCGGGAGGTGCTCTACCTGGTCAACCGGCCCGGCAACGCCCCCAGTCATCTGGACGCCGCCACCTGGGTCGACCGGGCGATCGCCCTCGTGGCACCGTACGCGAAACGGGTGTGCGTGCGCGGTGACACCGACTTCGCCCTGACCGCCCATTTCGACCGGTGGGCCGAGAAGGTGGACTTCGTGCTCGGCACGGACAACATCGCCGCCCTGCGCACCCGGGCCGGGGCCCTGCCCGAGACGGCGTGGAAGAGCCTGCAGCGGCCAGCCTCGTACGAGAACAAGACCGGCACGACCCGGGCACGACGCCATAACCGCAAACAGCAGGTCGTGCGGGAACGGAAGTTCCTCAACCTGCGGCTCAACCACGAGGACGTCGCCGAGTTCACCTACCAGCCCAGGAAATGCCGGCGAGCCTACCGCATCGTGGTGCTCCGCAAGAACATCAGCCGAGCCAGGGGCGAAGACGTACTCATCGACGAGGTCCGCTACTTCTTCTACTTCACCACCTACAGCGCCCGCACCCACCCCCCGGCGCGGATCGTCGAGCTGGCCAACGAGCGCTGCGACCAGGAGAACATCCACGGCCAGCTCAAGTCCGGCCTCGGCGCCCTACGCGCCCCCGTCGACGACCTGCACAGCAACTGGGCCTACATGCTCATCGCCGCCCTGGCCTGGAACATCAAGTCCTGGCACGCGATGATGATGCACCGTAAGCACGACCGGCACGGCTTCATCCGCATGGAGTTCAAGCGGTTTCTCGACACCGTCGTCCGCGTCCCGGCCATGGTCATCGTCCGGGCTCGCGCCATCGTCGTTCGACTGCTCTCCTACACCGTCAACCTCGACCGGTTCTTCAGCGCATGGGCCACCACCGAACGAACCCGCTTCGGCTACGGCTGACCACAAGCCGGACCGCGTCACCGAGCACCGCCGCGCGGCCGCGGCGGCGGTCTGACGCGTCCAGCAGCGGAAACCCGCCACCCGAACCGCAGCAAAACGGGCACAAGCCCGGGACGGGTCAACGCTCGACCAAGCCCACCGACCGCCACGACCACCCTCAGCACATGATCATCTGCCTCTTCGACGGTGCGGACTACGAGACCATCCTCAACCGGCAGCTCGGTCGGTAGGCGCGACCAGGGCCGGCATCCGCGCACGAACCCGGACCTGTCACCCGCCGCTGCCTTCTTATGAACTCCCGGGTCGTTCGATGGACCGATGGACGACGGCGACGACCAGCAGTCCGGCGCCCAGCCACGCGATCGTGACGAGGGTGAAGGCCAGCCACTGGAACGGCGACGGCTGACGGGCCACCTCGTCCGCGCACCACCGGGTGATGTAGGACGCCGGCAACGCGTCGGCGACGTACTGCAGCGGCGCCGGCAGGTCCCGGAAGAGGACCAGCGAACCACCCGCAATGGTGTACAGCAGCTGCAGCATGTTCGGGGCACCGAACGGATCCCGCAGGATCACGGCAAGACCGGACAGCGCCAGGGCCGCTCCGGCGACCCCGACCGCGGCGAGGGCGAGGACGCCGGCCACGGTGAGGAAGGGCAGCGGCCAACGCCACAGCAGCAAGCAGCAGATGAGATAGGTGATCGTCCCCGAGATAAACCCGTCGACCAGGTGCGGCAACAGCCGCAGGACCGTCGAACGTACCTTGCCGATGGGCGAGCGCTGCCACGTCCGCAGCGTCTCGTAGAGCCGCTCGTTGCCGGTGGCCAGCGAACCGCCGAAGGCGATGGAGGTCGTGACGGTGAGCACGGCTGCGGTCGCGATGACGTAGTCCGCCGAGCGCGTGTACTGCGCCGCCATCTCGTAGAACACGAGCGAGAGCCCGATCGGCTTGATGATCCGGGAGGCCACGTAGCCCCGGACGTTGAGCCAGGAGAAGAGTCCCTTGTAGCTCCACCAGGCGTGTCCCGCGCTGGCGGCGAGGCGGTCACCCACCATTGCGTCGCTAGACATTCGTCGCCACCGCCTGTTCCCTGCTCTGGGTATCGAACCTCTTCGCCAGGGGCAGTGGCAGCAGCGCCAGCGCGCCGGTGATCGCCAGGGCGGCCGCCAGGTGGGCGGGCGAGCCGGTCTCCGCCCAGGCGCGGGCCTCGCGATAGGGAAGGACGAACGACACCCACGACAACGGGCCGACGACCGACTCCGGGACGCCGAAGACTCCCCCGAGCGCGACGACCAGCAGCAGCCAGCCGTTGGCCATGCCCGGACTGAACGGAAACCTGAGGATCAGATAGCCCAGCACGCTGAACAGCCCCACCGAGCCGGAACAGACCAGCAGCACGGCTAACGTCAGCCGGACGTAGTCGTTGGCCGGATCGAGGCCGCCGAGGAGGATCGCGGACACCAGGACGACGGGGTAGGCGATGAGGCTCTGCACCACGATCGCGCAGTACCGGCCGAGGGCGGCAGGTCGAAGCGGATCGGCGCCGCCAACCGCGATCGGTTTCCACCGGACCAGCGGCAAAGCCAACATCGCCCGCGCCACCCGACGCGCCGACCGCCGTCCCCACGACCTCATCACCGCCGTGATCAGCGGCAACCCGAAAACGCAATGACCCTGGGTATGACTTCCTCGGGTTCCATCACCGGATGGTCCCGTCGCAGCGATATCCGAAGTTCCGCTATCCGGCGTGCTGGCCCAGCGCCAAAGCGATGTCCCGGGCGCGCTCCCGTATCCGGGAGATGACCGGACGCAATCGATGCCACACCCCGACCCGCTGGCTGGTCGAGGATCTCAACCAGTTCCTTCGAGGGGGCGCCAGTACTTTCGCTATGGCAACTCGGCCCGCAGCTTCGCCAAGCTCGACCACTACGTCACCGAGCGGATGGCGTAACTGCTCTCCAAACGACACGGACGCTCCGGCCGGGGCAACGGCATGAAGCACATCATCATGTCAGGCAACCGCCTCAGTCTGGAACACCTCGCCGGAAACGTCGCGTACGGCAGCACCGTGCATGCCGCCAGGTGTAGGACGTCGGTAATCCGTGTAAGGGAGAACCTTACGCACGGATTGACGGGGGAGGCTGGAAACGGAAGCGCCGTCCATGGCCACCACGGGTGGGACGACCTGGCGGGAAACCGCAGGAATACAGACCCTGGGACCTACCGACGACCACGCCACCGCGCCTGCCTCCTACCCCCTCCACGGAGCGTTCCACCGATCCAAACTGCACCCCCTGCTGGAGCGCATCAACGCCTACCTGATGCGGTTCCTCCGTCGCGAGCTCAAACGGTTGCGGAGCAAGAAGAAAGCCCTCCAGTACTGGAAGAGGACCGTCGCGAGGCGGTGGGGCCTGTTCGTGCACTGGGCATGGAACACCTCGCTCACGACCGCCTGGTGACCAGGGCGACAAGAGCCCGGTAAGTCGAGAGGTTTCGCCGGGATCTGTGGGAGCCGGAGGGTGAGACCGCCTCCGGCCACCCGACAGGGCACTTTCGGGTTCCCGGCCGCCAGCCCGCGACATCCCTAACCAATGAAGGCGTTAGGTTAGTTCGTCTCCTGCCCTGGCCAACGATCGTTCAATGATGTGTCAACGCCGTCGCCGGAGACTTGGCTAGCAAGCTCGACCTCAAGAAAAGAGGAAAGGCATGAAGAAGGCGATCGGCGCACTGTCCGCAGGGTTGGTTGCGGCCGCAGCATTGGCCGCACCGGGCGCTGCGCACGCAAGTCCGGGTGCCACCACTGCCGCCAACCTGGCCTGCAGCACCACCGTGGATATCGGCTACACGGTGTTCTCCGGGGGCTACGTCCGCGGCTCCGGCAGTTACACGAGCGAGTCGTGCCTGGCAATCTCAAAGGTGACGCTGGTCATCACGCACAACGGCAGTGAGGTCGGCGCGACCCGGGTCACCAGATACCCCAGCACGCCCTCGTCCGCGTCGTTCTCGCCGACGGACTACCGCTGCGCGACCAGCTCGCTGTACTCGCGGTTCCGGACCAAGATCACCTGGACCTACGTCGGTGGTGGCGGCGGCACCAAGCTGTCCAATGAAATCAACGTGGAATGCTCCTGAGCAGGTGAGCAAGCCGACCGCCCGGCTTCGGAATCCGATCCCCGCCGGGCGGTCGGCGTAATTGATCCTCAAACCCTTTGTCCGACACGTATCTTTTGCCTCCAATTAACATGCGCTTGCATCGATGTAAGACATCCACTAGCATGGCTCCGGTCGCTACCGTCCTGCTGGCCCGGCATGGGCGGTCCGTCGATCCATGTGGGGGCTCGACGGGACTACGGGGTCGCGGGGAACAGCAGTGCAGTTTCATATGTTCGGCAATCTTCGAGCGACTTTTCTCGGTCAAAATTTCGATCTTGGTCATTGGCGGCAGCGGACCGTTCTCGGCGCCCTGCTCATGACTCCGAACATTGCCGTCAACCCGGACACATTGATCGAACGCACCTGGGAGAAAGAGCCGCCGACGCGCGTGCGTAACGTGCTTTCGTCGTACATCACGAGACTGCGTCAGCGACTCGACGTCGGGAAGGCCGCAAATCAGACGATAGCATTGCGGCGGTTGAGAGAGGGCTACGTCCTGATGGTCGACCCGCAGGCGGTCGACATACATCGCTTCCGAGCCGCAACGAATGCAGCGCTGGCTGAAGAAGACACCGCACAGGTGTTGCGCCGGCTCGAGGGCGCGCTGGCCGAGTGGACCGGCGACCCGTTGCATGGCATGCACAGTCAATGGGCGGTGGGAGTCCGCCAGGACCTGCGCGCGGAACGCCGACGGTGCCTGATCAAGGTCGCCGACATAAGCCTGCTGATGGAGGATCGGCGTGACCTCAGTGGGCTGCTCGGCGCGTACTTGAATGAAGAGCCTTTCGACGAATTGGTCGTTGAGAAGTACATGCTCACGCTGAGCGCTTCCGGCCAGACCTCACGGGCGCTGGAGCTCTACACGGAGACCCGGCTGCGCCTGCTCGACGAGCTCGGCATCGAGCCATCTGCCTCACTACAGGAAGCCAATCTGAAGCTATTGCGGCAGTGAGTCGTCCACGATCTCGATACTGTTACGATGGGGATCGATGAGACAGCTCACTGCAATTGCCTGGCGGCTTGCGGTGGCGGCGATGGCGTGGCTGGTCGCCGGCATCGGACACAACTGGTATGGCAACCGGCACCATTTCGCCGACCTGCGGATCTACCACCTGGCGGT
>NZ_JBEPDB010000068.1:0-51351 GCF_040300025.1 Dactylosporangium sp. NPDC000555
CGCCGCGCTCCCGGCGATCGGCCGCGAGCGGGCCCTGGCCGTGCTGGAGGCTCGTCACCGCGGTCGCCACCGTCCATGGCCGCCACGGTGACGCGACGGCGGGTGAAGCGGCCTCACCCCGGCGATCGGCCGCGAGCGGGCCCCGGCCATGCCGGAGAGCAGCCGGGCCGGCGTGTTCGCGGTCGGCGACGTGCGCGGCGGGTCGGTGAAGCGGGTCGCCTCGTCGGTCGGCGACGGGGCGACGGTCGTACGCCTGTCCGGATCACCTCACCGGCCGCACGCCAGGCCGCCACGGGTAACCACGGCCGGCCCGCCGAGCGCGGCGACGAGCCCGCCGGCCACCACCGCGGCGACGCAGGTCACGCGCGGCCGGTCGAGGCGGTGTCCGGCGGCGCCGGGACGCCGCATATGGTCTTGGTGCGCCGGGCCTCGGGTGTCGCGGCGCGCAACGCCGAACCGGGTGCCGGAGGGGACGTCGCGCATGTCGTTGAAGATCGGGGTCAACCTGCCCCAGCTCAAGAGCTTCGACCCGGCCACCGCGGTCACGCGGGCCGCGCGGGCGGCCGAGGAGATCGGGTTCGACAGCGTGTGGGTCTTCGAGCGGCTCCTGCTGCCCGAGGACCAGAGCGGCGAGCACGGCCTGTACGGGATGCCGGGCGTGCCGTGGCCGAAGCGCTACGGCGGGATCCTCGACCCGCTGGTCGCGCTCACGCTGGCGGCCGCGGTCACGGACCGTGTCGAGCTGGGCACGTGTGTGCTCGTGGCGCCGCTGCACGGACCGGTGCGCCTGGCGCGGACGCTGGCGAGCATCGACGCGGCCGCCGGCGGGCGGCTCGTCGCCGGGCTGGGCACCGGGTGGAGCGTCGACGAGTTCGCGGCGTTCGCCCCGCGGCCGTTCGCGCAACGCGGCGCCGCGCTCGACGAGTTCCTCGACGTCGCCGCGGCGGTGTGGGGCGCCGACCCGGTGTCGTTCCGCAACGAGCGGTACGAGATCGCGCCGGCCGAGGTCGGCCCCAAGCCGGCCCGCCGGATCCCGGTGTACGTGGGCGGCATCTCGGACGTGGCCCTGCGCCGCGCCGCGCGCCGCGCCGACGGCTGGTTGCCGACCGGGCTGCCGCCCGCCGCGGTGGGCGGCACGCTGACGCGGCTGCGGCAGATGACGGCCGACGCGGGCCGGGACCCGTCGGCGATGGGCTGCACGTTCCAGGTCGGCGTCGCCAGCACGGCCGAGGTGCCGCCGCAAAGGCGCAAGCCGTACACGGGCAGCGTCGACCAGATCGTCGGCGACATCGCGCAGCTTGCCGAGGCCGGGGTCGACCACGTCTTCGTGACGGTGCCGAACGTGGCCCGCGACATGGATGAATACGTGGACGTGGCGGCGGACTTCCACGCCCGGATCCGGGCCGCCGGGCTGTAGACCCGCGCGGCACGCGGCCCGGCGCACCCGGCCGCATCGTGAACGCCGCGTTCGCCCACCGATCATCCACTGTGGACTCCCGGTGGCTCGAGCGGTTGTGAGCTGGTAACATTCACTCACGGCGAACGCGGCGCGACGGGAGGTGGCGAAGGGCATGCGAGTCAGCCCCGCGCTGCGCGCCGTCGCGGCCACGATCGCCCTTGGCGTCTGCACGTTGTTGCTCGGGCTCTCGCAGGCCCATCACGCCGTGCCCGGCGACACGTTCCAGGTCGTGCGGGCCGCGCATACAACGGTCGTTCCCGGCGCCGATACGGCGCACGGACGCAAACACTTCCAGCCGCGGGACGGGGCGCCGTCCGGGCCCCGCTGGTTCGCGCCGGCGGCGTCCGCGGCCGGCCTCGAGCCCCGCTTCGCAGCCTTCGCCGCGGCACGGTCCGGCGGCGGCGCGCACGCGGGGCGGGCGGCCGAGACCACGGGCTGCCGGGGCCCACCCACCGCTTCCTGAAGCGCAAGCATCCTGAAGCCGTGACCCACTCGGGTTGACGGCTCTGTCCCGTCTTGTCTTTCGGAGGTGCTCCCATGTCTTACATACCCTTGCACCACACCCGCGCCGCGGCCCAGCACGCCCCGCCGGGCACCGAGTGAGCGCGATCGCGGCGATCGCAATCTTCACGATCGCCTTCGTCCTCATCGCCACGGAAAAGATCCACCGCGTCGCGGTCGCGCTGACCGCCGCGGGGCTGATGGCGCTGCTGGGCTTCGTACCCGGCAAGGACGTCTTCTTCTCCGAGCACGCCGGCATCGACTGGAACGTCATTTTCCTGCTGCTCGGCATGATGATCATCGTTGGGGTCATCAAACAGACCGGGTTGTTCGAGTTTCTCGCGATCTGGGCCGCGAAACGGTCGCGCGGGCGGCCGTACAAGCTGCTCGTGATGCTGATGGTGATCACCGCCGTCGCCTCGCCGTTCCTGGACAACGTGACCACGATCATGCTGGTCGCGCCGGTGACCGTGCTGGTGTGCCGGAAGCTCGGCATCCCCGCCGCGCCGTACCTGATCGCGGAGGCGCTGGCCTCCAACATCGGCGGGGCGGCGACGCTCATCGGCGACCCGCCGAACATCATCATCGGCAGCCGGGCCGGACTGACGTTCAACGACTTCATCGTCCACATGTCGCCGATCGTGGTGGTGCTGTTCATCCTGTTCGTCCTGCTGGCCTGGGTGATGTTCCGCAAGCGCTTCGAGTACCACCCGGAGCGCGTCGCCGAGATCATGGAGCTCGACGAGCGGGAGGCGATCAAGGACCGGCGCCTGCTGGTGCGGTGCCTGGTCGTGCTGGGCCTGGTCGTGGCCGCCTTCTCGCTGCACGCGGTCATCCACGTCGAGCCGGCCATCGTCGCGCTGCTCGGCGCGGGCCTCATGGTGCTGGTCTCACGCGTCGAGACCGCCAAGTACCTGGAAGAGGTCGAGTGGTCGACCCTGGTCTTCTTCATGGGCCTGTTCGTCATGGTGGGCGGGCTCGTGGAGACGGGGGTCATCCACCGGATCGGGACATGGGCGACCGGGCAGGTCGGCGACAACTACCTCACCGCCGCGACCGGGCTGCTGTTCGGTTCGGCCGTGCTGGGAGCGTTCTTCGACAACATTCCGTATGTCGCGACCATGGCCCCGATCGTCTCGGACATCGTGGCCACGACGGCCGACCCGGAGACGGGACGCTCGCTGTGGTGGGCCTTCGCTCTGGGCGCCGACCTCGGCGGCAACGGTACGGCGATCGCCGCCAGCGCCAACGTCGTCGTGCTCGGCATCGCCGCGCGGTCCGGGGAGCCGATCAGCTTCTGGCAGTTCACTCGCTACGGCATCATCACCACGGTCATGACCACCATCGTCGCGTGGGTCTACGTCTGGCTCCGGTACTTCTCGTGACGACCCATTGAGGGAGGCAGCATGCAATCCGTCCGCACCCCCCTGCCGGGGGTCGGTTCACTGCACGTCCTGCACCTGCACGACGGGCAACGCATCGGCGTCATCCGCCACCACGACCACCGGCGGGAGATCGTCGTCTACGACCCGGCCGACGCCGGCACACGCCTGACCAGCACCCTGCTCACGGCCGTCGAGGGGCAGATCCTCGCCGGGCTGGTGGAGTCGGACGGCCCGCCGGTGCACTCGGCGCGGCTGGAGCGGGTCAGCACCGACCTGACCGTCGTACAGGTGATACTCAGCGCCGGGTCGCCCTGGCTGCAACGGCCGTTCGGCGAGCTCGCCGTCGACGGCGCCGTGATCGCCGCCGTCATCCGCGACGAGCGGGTGCTCCCCGCCGATCCGCGGCCCCAGTGCGAGCCCGGGGACGTGCTCGTCATCGTCGGGCGCCCGGAAGCGGCGCTCCAGGCGCTCGACGTGGTGCTCGCGGGGTAACCGGGCCAAGCTCGGGCGGACGCCTCACCACCGGGCGTCCGCCGGAGCGTGGCGAGTGTCAGGACCGGGGATTGGCGGCGCGGCGGGCGCGGTAGGCCGCGGCGTTGGCGCGGTTGCCGCAGCCGCCCTCGCAGAAGCGGCGGGACCGGTTCTTGGACAGGTCGACGAGGACGTCGTCGCAGTCGTCCGCGGCGCAGACGCGCAGCCGGTCCAGCTCCTTCATCCGGATCACGTCCAGCATCGCCATCGCGAACTCGACCTGCATGCGCACGTGCAGCTCGGCGTCGGGCGGCGTGGCGTGCATGTGGTAGTCCCAGCCGTCGTGCTTGACGAGCTGGGGCAGCGCGTCGGCCTCGCGCAGCATCGCGTTGACCAGCTCGACCGCCTCGTCCTCCCCCGCCCCCCACAGGCGGCGCAGCCTCGGGCGCAGCGCGCGCACGGCCGCCAGCTCGGCCTCGTCGTGGCGGCGGCGGCCGGTCCAGTTCGACGGGGCCAGGAACGCGTCCAGGGCCGCCACGTCGGGCAACAGCTCCTCGCCGGCGCCGGTGTTCACGGTGGCGGCCGCGGCGACGAGCGCCTGCTCGGTGTCATGAGCAAAAAGCATCTTGACCCCTTATTCTGATCCGCACTACCGTTCGCGTCATGAGCCTAACGCGTTTTGCTGATGACGGGCGCTCGCGGGGTGCCCTCGGGCTCGGCATCGCGCTGCTGTCGGCGGCGGCGTTCGGCACCGCGGGCACGTTCGCCGGGTCCCTGATGGCGACCGGATGGACGCCGGGGGCCGTGGTCACGGTCCGGATCGGCATCGCGGCGCTGGTGCTCACCGTCCCGGCCCTGCTCTCGCTGCGCAACCACCACGGGCTGCCGCGGCGCGCGCTGCCGCGGGTCCTCGCGTTCGGGCTGGTCGCGATCGCGGGCGGCCAGCTGACGTTCTTCAACGCCGTCCAGCGGCTCGACGTCGGGGTGGCACTGCTCCTGGAGTACAGCGGCATCCTCCTCGTCGTCGCGTGGCTGTGGCTGCGCCACGGACAGCGGCCACGACGGCTGACCGTCGCCGGCGGCATCGCCGCCCTGGTCGGCCTGGTCCTGGTGCTCGACCCCGGGGGCGGCGGCCTCGACCCGGTCGGCGTGCTCTGGGCGCTGCTCGCCGGCGTCTCCCTCGCCGTCTACTTCACGATGGCCTCGCGCGGCGACGGCGCGCTGCCGCCGCTCGCCCTGGCGTGGTCCGGCATGCTCGTCGGGGCGGTGGCGCTGGCCGCCTTCGCCGCGACCGGGCTGCTGCCGTTCCACACCGGCGCGTCCGCGGTGACGCTGCTGGGTCGCCCGGTGAGCTGGATCGTCCCGGTCGCGGGGCTGGCGCTGGTCGCCGCCGCCCTCGCGTACGCCGCGGGGATCGCCGCCTCCCGGTTGCTCGGCGCCCGGGTCGCCTCGTTCGCCGGCCTCACCGAGGTCCTCTTCGCCGTGCTGTTCGCGTGGGCGTTGCTCGGGCAGGCCCCGGGCGCGTGGCAGCTCGCGGGCGGGCTGGTCGTGCTGGCCGGCATCGCGCTGGTGCGCGCCGACGAGCGGGCCCCGGCGCCCCGGGAGGGCGACGAACGGCCCGGCGCCGTCGCCGAGCTGGTCGGCCCCGCCGGGTGAGCGGGTCAGACGGTGATGCGCGCCTCGGCCTTCGGGATCTCCTCGACCACGTCGCGGCGCGGATTCAGCGTGTCCGTGGCGACCCGGGGCGCCGTGTTCAACACCGCGGCGAGCACCGGGCGGAACAGCGCCGACGTGTCCCTGACGAACGCGCGCCGAGTGACGCCGAGCCGGCGCAGGGCCGGCCCATGGTCCAGCGCGACCACGACCGCGGCACCCAGCAGCAGCACCCACCACGCGGCGGCCGGGACCGGCCGCAGGACCCGCGGCACGCCGGCGAAGCCCTGCCACAGGCGGTCGCAGTGGAACGGGACGTGCCGCCGCTCGTCGTCCAGGATGCGCCCGGCCACCTCGGTGAGCAGCGGGTCGGCCTCGCCGTCGCGCAGCGCCTCGTAGTACCGCAGCGCGATCACCTCGGCGACCATCAGCGTCATCAGCTCCAGCCGCAGCCCGAGCGACCGCCGCACCCACACGAACACGCGGTCGCTCCAGTGCCCGTCGATGGTCGGCGCACCGGCGGCGCCCAGCAGCAGGCGCAGCAGCCGGGCATGGTTCTGTTCCTCGGCGACGAAGAGCCGCACCGCCGCCAGGTAGGCAAGGTCGCCGGCTCGCGCGCTCTTGGCGAGCAGGCTCGCGCCGTCGCCGTCCTCGCCGGTCTGAAACCGCTGGATGCTACGTACCAGCGCGGCGTCCAGCCTCGCCGTGCGCCCCCAGTCCGGATCCCCGGCGGCCCGGCGCCGCGCGGCGTGCTCCTCGAAACTGCGTACCCATGCCGTGAACATCCGACGCGCCTCCGCTCGTCCGCCATTGCCTGACGGCGATCCTGCCGCGCGCGGCGCCCGATGGGCCGCTCGTGCACCAACCCTCCACAACCTCCCCCCGGAAGCCCCGCAGGGCCGGCCCTACGTGAGCCGACGGTCCTCGCCCGCTCGTGGGGTCAGTTCCCGGGGAGGGTCGGCGTCGAGCAGGGCGAGCAGGCGGGCGAGGAGGGCGTCCAGCTCCTCGCCGACCTCGGCGACGCGGGCATCGCCGTAGCTGGCGAACAGCAGGCTGGGCTGGTCGACGGCCAGCCTGGTGCCGCCGCCGGGGTCGGTGTAGAGCAGCGTCCGCAGCGGGGCGTGCAGCATGACCGACGGGTCGTGGCGGTACATCCGCTCGGCGATCGTGTGGTTGCCCATGAGGTACTGCGTCGCGCTCCACGACCGCGCCGAGCCGGCCATCACGGCGGCGATGTCGCTGGTGTAGTACCGCATGAACCCGTGCGGGGCGTTGCGCCCGGCCAGCTCCAGCGTCTCCCCCCACGAGGCCGACCGGTGGAACGCGGCGAGGTCGGCCTGCGGGACGAGGGCCTCATAGTTTTCCCGCGCCCGTTCGTAGGTGTGCGGGAGGGCCACGACGAGCCGCCGGTCGGGGTGGTCGATAACGGTGTTGAGTGTGGACACGTGGCGTTGTCCTGCCCGTTGCCGGCCCGATCTAACGGACCGCCGTCACGGGTGATCGTTCGGGTGTCCTCGACACTCACGGCGCTACGGCGGCATGGCGCGCGCCAATGCGGGGAATGACGGCACCCGACGCAGACGACAGGTACGGGAGGACCATGGTGCTGCTGGGCCCGCGGATGCCCGCCGCGGTCTCCGGGGCGGTCGGCTTGGCCATGGGGGTGGCGGGCCGGCTGACCGGCGGGGGCCGTGACGTGTGGGCGCGTCCGGGCCGGCTGCATATCGAGACGCATGGCGTGCACGGGGTGGACGGCGCGCGGGTGGCTCGCCGGGTGGAGCGGGCGTTGGAGCGGCATCCGGGAGTGGTGTGGGCGAGGGTGAACGCGCCGGCGTGCCGGGTGGTGGTCGAGGTCACCGATCCGCCGCCGCCGCGCCGGGAGTTGGTGGCGCTGGTGGCGCGCGCCGAGTCGGTCCCGGCGAGCGTGGACGAGGAGATCGCCGAGGAGGAACTGCGCCACCCCGCCGAGGGTCTTCGGCGCAGCGGTGTGCTGGCGAACCTGGCGGTCGACGCGGTCGCGTTGGGACTGGCCGGCCTGACCCGGATAACCGCGTGGGCACCGCTGCCCGCCGAGCTGGCCGGCCTCGTCTCCGCCGTCGAGCTGCATCCCCGGTTACGGGAGTTGGCCGCCAGACGGCTGCACGGGCAGGAGCGGGCGGAGTCCCTGGTGTCCATGGCTGCCGGATTGGCGCAGGCCCTCTCGGTCGGCGGGGCGGGCGTGGTGGTGGACATCGCCGAGCGCGTCGGGCGGTGGCGGGAGGCCCGCGCGGACCAGCAGGCATGGCGTGCGGCGGAGCCGCGGCTCATCCGCGGTCCGCGGGATGCCGGGGCCGACCCGGTGACGGTCGAGCGCCCGCGCCCGCTGCCGGACGGTCCGGTGGAGCGCTACCAGCGGCGGGTGCTTGCCGGCGGGGCGGCCGTCATGGCGGCGGCTGTGCCGCTGGCCGGGCCGCGGCGAGCGGCGGCCGTGGGGATCGCGGCGCTGCCCAGGGCGGCCGAGTCGGGTCGTGCCGCGTTCGCGTCGCAGCTGGGGCTGGCGCTGGCCCGCGACGGCGCGCTGGTGATGGATCGGGCGGTGCTGCGCCGCCTGGACCGGCTGGACACGCTGGTGCTGGACGGCGCGGCATTGCGCTCGGGTCGCTGGGCGCTGACGGACCTGGTTCCGCTCGCCGGCGCCGACCATGGCGAGGTGGCCGAGCGCGGTTTCGCGCTGTTCGCCGCCGAGAATCCGTGGGACGTACGGGAGGCCGACGAGTGGACGCTGGCCCCGGTCGACAAGCTGGAGCTGCGTGGACGCACCGGGGTCCGGCAGCGGCGAGGGCTGGCCGACGCCGGCGCCGAAGTGGTGCTGGGTCTGGCCCGCCGCAGCCGGCTGGAGGCTGTGCTGGCGGTCGAGGCGGATCTCGCACCCGGGCTTGACGCGGTCATCGACGCGGCCCGCCGCGCCGGGCTCAGGATCGTGCTGGCCACGGACGAACCGCGGTCGCCGGCCGGCCACGCCGACGCGCTGGTGGAGCGCGGCGGGAGTCCGGCAGGCGTGGTGCGCGACATCCAGGCCACCGGCGGGGTGGTCATGCTGCTGTCCGGCGACCGGCGGGCGTTGGCCGCGGCGGACTGCGGGCTCGGCGTGCACGTCGATGGCGCACCGCCGCCATGGGGCGCCCACGTGCTGATCGGAACCGAGCTGGGCCCGGCCGCGCTGCTCGTGGAGGCGGTGGTGGCGGCCCGCTCCGTGGACCGGGACTGCATCGCGCTGGCGCGGGCGGCCACCGGCATCGGCGCGCTCGCCGCGCTGGGAGGCGGGGTCACGCGGCCCGCCGCCCGCAGTCTCGGCGTCGTCAACGTCGGTGCGGCGCTGGGGTTCGCCGACGGCGTCTGGCGTGCCCACCGCCTGCACACCGATGCCGGCCGGCGTATGCCGCCGGGTGGCGCCCCCGAGTCGGGGCGGCGGGCCGGGGACGATGACGGCCCGCCCGCGGGGCCGGGTTGAACGGCGACCGCGGCGCATACGGTCGACCCTGATGGTCCCTCGTACCGTGCAGACCGCGCTCGGCGTCGCGATAGCGCTCGCCGGCAACGCCCTCGCCGACCTCGCCACGTTCATCGCCGGACGCTCGGCGGGCGGGTTCCAGGGCTGCAACGCGGTCCTCGACGCCGCCGACCGGTTCGGGCTGTTCACCACCCTCGTCGCGACGTACGTGATCGCCCAGGTGGTGCTCGGCGGCGCCGCGGCCGGGCTGTCGGCTCTGGCGAAGCCCGGCGAGGCCTACTGGCAGGCACTCGGCGGCGGCTGGGCCGTGCTCGCGATGCTGTCCGTCCTGTCGGTGCTCTACCCGGGCTGCTGAGCCCGCCCGATCGCTACCCTGCCTGCTCGCGGCGCTCCTCGAGGCGGCGCTGCTCACGGCGGACCTCCGCGAAGGACTCCCGCTCGCGCACGAGCCACTCCGGCGGGTCGGCGGCCAGGGCGGCGATCTGCGCGGTCGTGAGCGCCTCGGTGATGCCGCCGCGGGCCAGGCCGCTGTTGGACACCCGCAGCCGCGCGGCGATCACGCTGCGCGGGTGCGGCCCGTCGCGGCGCAGGTCGACCAGCCACTGCGGCGGGTTGCGCCGCAGCTCGTCGAACTCGTCGCGGGACACCTGGCCCTCCTGGAACTCCCGCGGGGTGGCCGGCAGATACACGTCCAGCTTCTGCGCGGCCGTCGCGGGCTTCATCAGCTGGGGCTGCTTCGACTTGCTCACCCGGTCAGGGTAGCGGCCGGGCGGCCGGTAGTCTGGTGCGGGAGGTGCCGTGCCCAGCAACGAGGATTCCCGCCCGGTGGCGTTCCGGCTCGCGATCGTTCCCGGCGTCGTCATCGACCGGTGGGCCCGCACCTGGTCCGAGCGGGTGCCGCGGACCGACCTGCGGCTCGTGCCCGCCGAGGCCGCGGAGGCGACCGGGCTCATGCCGCAGCGCGCGGACGCCGCCCTCGTCCGGCTGCCGGTGGACCGCGACGCGCTGCACGCCATCCCGCTGTACACCGAGACGACGGTCGTGGTCATCCCCCGCGACCACGTGCTCAACGCGGCCGACGAGCTGACCCTGGCCGAGCTGGCCGAGCTCGGCGACCCGCTGCTGCGCCCCCTCGACGACGTGCTGTCCTGGGCGGAGGAGCCGGCGACGGCGGTCGAGCGGCCCGAGACGACGGCCACCGCGGTCGAGTGGGCGGCGGCCGGCGTGGGCCTGCTCATGGTCCCGCAGTCGCTCGCCCGGCTGTACCACCGGCGCGACCTCAAGTACCGCACCGTCACCGACGCGCCGACCTCGAGCATCGCCCTCGCGTGGCCGCGCGACGGGCACACCGACCTCGTCGAGGAGATGATCGGCATCGTCCGGGGCCGCACCGCGAACAGCACCCGCGGCCGCGCCGAGCAGTCCCGGCCCCCGGCAGCACGCCGGCGCCGCTAGGGGCCGTTACCGGTCCGGGTCGGGGTTCGGATCGAGGTTCAGCTTGAAGCCGACGTGGGTGGCCGCGAAGCCGAGCTGTTCGTAGAAGCGGTGCGCGCCGGGCCGCGCCACGTCGGAGGTGAGCTGCACCAGCCGGCAGCCGCGCCGCCGCGCCTCGTCGATCGCCCAGCGCATCAGCGTCGCGCCGACCCCGCCGCCCCGCTCGTCCCGCGCCACCCGTACCGCCTCGATCTGTCCCCTGGCGGCGCCGCGCCGGGCCAGTCCGGGCAGCACGGTCAGCTGCAGGGTGCCCACCACGCGCCCGGCCCGCTCGGCGACCACCAGCACCTGGTTCGGGTCCGTGTCGACGGCGGCGAAGGCGGCCCGATAGGGCGCCAGGTCGTCCGGCGACTCGCGGCCCGCGCCGAGCGGGTCGTCCGCCAGCAGCGCGACGATGGCCGGCACGTCCGCGCCGGCCGCCCTGCGGATCCGTAGCTCCGCCACCGCGTCCCCCGTCCCGTGCCACCGTGCGGCGCCCGTCGTCCCCGGCTGGCCGCCGGCGCGGCGTCGCGGCCGCGGCGGGCCGTTCGGACCGGTCAGGCGCATGGTACACAGGTGCGGGCGGAGGGCCGGGCGGTGAGCCGCTCGGCGGGGATCGGCCGGCCGCAACGCTCGCAGACGCCGTAGCTGCCGGCCTCGAGCCGGGCCAGCGCGTCGTCGAGGTCGGCGACGCGCCGCCGGGCCGCGTCCAGCACGGCGGTGAGCTGGGCCCGCTCGTACGCGATGGTGCTGCCCTCGGGATCGTGCTCGTCGTCGGCGTTGGACTCCCGGGAGGCCTCGAAGACGCCGCGCAGGTCGCGCTCCAGCGCCCGCACCTCGTCGCCGGCCCGCTCCCGCAGCCGCCGCAGCTCCGCCCGCGCCGGGGCGACGTCACCGCCCGCCACGCGTCCAACGATACGGCGATTCGTCCCGCCGGCCCGCCCCCGTGGCAGGGTCAGCGCTTGCGCAGCAGCAGCTGGGTGGCCCGCACCGGGTTGCCGTTCATGGTTCGCACCGCGAGCTGCCGGGACCGGGCCACGTCGAAGGCGGCGAACAGCGCGCGCAGCCAGTCCATAGTGTGATGGCGCAGGACGGCGCCGTCGCCGGACTCGAAGACGCCGTACGTGCCATAGGCCGCGGCGAACCGGCCGTACCGCTCGCGGTTGTGCTCGTCGTCCTGCAGGCACAGGTCGCTGACGTACAGCAGGCCGCCCGGCGCCAGCAGCCGGTGCAGCTGCGCGACGAGGTCGCGCTGGCCGCCGTCGGTCGGGACGCACGTGAGCACGGCGAACAGCAGCACCGCGGCCACGCTGCCGTCGGGGTGCGGCAGGCGGGGCGGGTCGTCCAGCAGCGTGAACCGGCCCGCCGGATGGTCGGCGCGGGCGCGGGCCAGCAGGTTCGCCGACACGTCGACCCCCTCGGTGTCGGCGAAGCCGTCGGCGTCGAGCTGGGCGACGAGCCGGCCGTACCCGCACCCGTAGTCCAGGACGCGGGCCCCCCGATCGATCCCGGCCAGCCAGGCGGGGTCGATCGGATGCCCGAACGTCTTCGTCGTGCCGGCCGTGTCCCAGTACTCCCGCTGGCTGTCGAGTCGCTCCACCCGCTCGATCCTGCCCCATGCGGCATCGACACGGGCCCGCCGGGCTTCCTCGGCTCAGCGGGCCGCGCCGCGGCTGTGGGCGAGGAGGATGGCGCGCGTCGAGCCCATGCCGTACCGGTCGGCGTCGCTCGCCATCGTGGCCACCTCCTCCAGCACGGGGCCGACGTCGATCCCGGCCCGGCGGGCGCGGTCGCACAGGTCGCGCAGCGCCAGGATCTCGTCGCGGGTGTCCGGGGCCTGGTCGTGGGCGCACAGCAGGACGAGGCGGGTCCGGAACTCGGCGGCCGTGTCCCAGCACGGGGGCAGGTGCGCGGCCCAGCGGAACGAGGGATACCGCTCGAACAGCCCCCGGATCGCGGCCCGGACCGTCCCGTCCCCAGCGGTGTACGCCTCGGCGACGGCGCGGAGCACCGCCTCGGACCGCCCGCCGACGCCGAGCGCCGCGAGCTGCGCCCCGATCGAGGCGCCGAGGTCCAGCGGCGCGCCGGGATCGGCGAGATCGACGGGCGCGGTGGCCACGGGCCGGTAGACGGCGTCCAGGCGCGCCATCTCACGCTCGATGCCGGCGAGATTCATGCGCCATTGGTACCGCACGATCGCCCGCCGGGGCAGTCGCGTGGGCCACCCGCTCCCCCTCGTTCGCGCCGGTCGGCGCGAACGCTCGTCATGCCCTCGACGGCGAGGGAGGATTGACGACATGAGTTCAGGGCCACAGGTGCGTGCGGTCGGTCTGGTGTTGCATCCGGCCAAGCCGGTGGGCGGCTCGGTGGAGGCCGTCCTCGCCGCCTCGCACCGCCACCCCGTGCGGGTGCTGGCCCGCGAAGGCGACCGGCAGCGCCTCCCCGCCGAGGTCGAGACCGTGCCCGACGCCCGGTTCGCGGCGTCGGTCGACGGCCTCATCGCGCTGGGCGGCGACGGTACCATGCTGGGCGCCATGCGGCTGACGGTCGAGCGTCCCGTGCCCGTGCTCGGCGTCAACCACGGTAACCTCGGCTTCCTCGTCGAGGTGATCCCGGGCGAGCTGCCGTCGGCGCTGGCGAGGCTCGCCGCCGGCGACTTCACCATCGAGCGGCACGCGTGCCTCGAGGCCGGCGCCGGCCGGGTCGAGCTCGCGACCCGGTTCGGGTTCAACGACGTGGTGCTGGCGCGCGAGGGCCGCTCGGGCGGCGTCTCCGTCGACCTGTGGGTCAACGACGTGCGCTACGGCTACTACCGGGCCGACGCCGTCGTCGTCGCCACGCCGACCGGCTCGACCGCCTACAACTACGCGGCCGGCGGCCCGATCCTGTCCCCCTCCTCCGACGCGCTCGTCGTCACGCCGGTCGCGCCGATGGCCGGCATCAGCCGGACCGTGGTCCTGGGCGCGGAGGACCGCATCGCGCTCACCGTCGCGACGGACAGCGCGCCCGTCGCGGTCGACGTCGACGGCACCGCGAGCGGCACGCTCGAGCCCGGCGACCGGGTCGCGATCGCCCTGCGCCGGCGGGCCGCCGAGGTGGTGCGGTTCTCGGCGAGCGAGCACTCCAGCCGTAGCCGGATCAAGCTGAGCCTGCTCGACCTGCCCCTGCGCCCGGACCAGCTGCTCGAGCTGATCCCGCCCGAGCTGCGCCAGAAGGCCGCCGATCAGGCCTTGGGTCGCGCCGAGGGTACCGCCGCCGGGGACGCCGGCAGGTAGCGACCGTTCCCGCCGGCTTCGGGCTACTGCGGCAGCGCGGCGTCCGGGGTCGCGGTGTGGCGCGGGATGAACAGGGCGAGCAGGGCCGCGGCCACCGCGGCCGCGGCGCAGATGGCGAACAGGGTCCGGTAGCCGGCCAGGGACGGCAGGGCGTGGCCGGCCAGGATGATGGTCTGGGTGGCCAGGATCGCGCCGCCGATGGCGCTGGCCAGCGAGCTGCCGACGCTGCGGAACAGGGAGTTGAGGCCGTTGGCCGCGGCCAGTTCCGAGCGCGGGGCGGCGTGGATGATGAGGCCGGGCATGGCCGCGTACGCGATGCCGGTGCCCGCGCCGGCGATGGTGGCGCCGAGCACGACCTGCCAGAGGCTGCCGGTGAGCACGATGCGGGTGCCGAAGCCGGCGGCGACGATCAGGGAGCCGACGATGAGCGCGGTGCGCGGGCGCAGCTTGGCCGACAACGGCGACAGCAGCAGCATGGCGATGCCGCCGGGGAGCATGCACAGGCCACCGGCCAGGACGGACTTGCCGAAGCCGTAGCCCGTCGCGGCGGGCGCCTGCACGTAGGAGGCGGTGCCGATGAGCGTGGCGAACAGCGCGAAGCCGACGAACAGCGACGCCACGTTGGTCAGTAGCAGGGCCGGGCGGGCGGTCGTGCGCACGTCGACCAGCGGCGAGGCCAGGCGCAGCTCGACGGCGACGAAGACGACCAGCAGGACCACGGCGGCGGCGAGCAGGCCGATCGTCCACGGGTCGGTCCAGCCCCAGGACCCGCCCTGGGCCAGGGGCAGCAGCAGGGCCAGCATCGCGCCGCCGAGCAGGACGGTGCCGACGAGGTCCATGCGGCCCTTCGCCACGCGGGCGGGCTCGCGCACCAGCAGCAGGATGCCGGGCACGGTGAGCACGCCGCCGGCGACGCAGATCCAGAACAGCACGTGGTAGTCGGCGTACTGCGCGATCAGGCCGGACAGCGGCAGGCCGAGGGCGCCGCCGACGCCGAGCATGGCGCTGATCAGGGCGATCCCCGCGGGCGCGTGCTTGCTGGGCAGGATGACGCCGATGAGGCTGATGCTCAGCGGTACCGCGGCCATGGCGAGCCCCACCACGGCCCGGCCGATGATCATGACGGTGAGGTTGGTCGCGACGGCGCAGATCAGCGACCCGGCGACCAGGGCGGCGATCGTGACGAGCAGCATGCGCCGGGTGCCGAACAGGTCGCCGAGGCGGCCGAAGGCGGGCACCGCGACCGCCCCGACGAGCAGGGTCGAGGTCAGTACCCAGGCGATGCCGTCGCCACCGGCGTGCAGGTCGACGGCGATCTCGGACAGCACCGGGACCAGCAGCGCCTGTGTCAGCGACACCATGAGTGCCGCCGTGCCGATCACCAGCACGACGACGATCTGGCCGGTGGTCCAGGACCGGCCGGTGCGAGTCCCGGTCCCCGGCGACGCCGTCTCGGCGGCCAGATCGACGGTGTGAGTCATGAACGAGCCCCATCAGCGAAGTAATATGGCACAATCTGCCATGAGGCAGAGCCTGTCACGGGATTGTTACCAACAGGTGGCCAACGGTCGAGTTGAGACCGCACTCACAGCGCCGGGTGTCTACGATCGGCAACTGATCGGCGACGAGGGAAGGGAGCGGGCAGATCGAGAGCCTCAGGGAGCGCAAGCGCGAGCAGAACCGCTCCGCCACCGTCGAGGCGGCGTGGCGGCTGTTCATCGAACGCGGCTACGACCACGTCACGATCCAGGACATCTGCGCGGCGGCGGACATCGCGCCGCGCACGTTCCACCGGTACTTCGCCGCCAAGGAGGACGTCGTCGCCGAGCCGGTCCGCCGGATGTCCGGCATCGGCCACGAGCACATCGCCGCCGCGCCGCCGGGCACCCCCGCCGCCGAGGTGCTGCGGCAGGCGCTGCTGGCCGTGGGCAGGTTCGCGGTCGAGCACCGCGAGCTGCTCACCGGCCTGCGCATGGTGGTGCTGCAGTCCAGCCAGCTGCGCTCGTCGAACCCGGGCGTGCGCCCCGACCAGGAGGCGGCCTTCGTCGCCGAGCTGGCGGCGCGTGACGGCGCGGAGGGCTCGACGGGCTGGCGGCTCCGGCTGCTCGTCGCCTGCGCGCTCGCGGGTTTCCGGGTCTGGTACGAGGAGTATCTCCGCGACGCCCCGGCGGACCCGCTGACCCACCTGGAGGAGATCCTGCGGGCCGCGTGTCCGCCGGCGGCGGCCTGATCAGCGGGCGGCGGACCACCCCGACCAGCGGGTGACGTCGATGCCGATCAGGCTTCCCCTCAGCTCGTACCCCCGGTAGCGGCCCCGCAGCAGGTCGAGCGCCCGGTGCCCCTCGGACCCCGCCGGGTCGATCTCGCGGGCCGTGCCCTCGGCGCGCACCCACCACAGGGCGGCCCAGTCGTCCTCGTAGTGGTCGACGAGCACCGCGGCGCGCGGGTTGGCGGCCAGGTTCGCCAGGCGGCGCAGCGCGGTGTGCCGCTTCGGCTTGGCGTCCACGCCGTGGTAGATCGTGTCCCCGTCGACGGCGAACACGATTGGCACGACGTGCGGGCGGCCGTCGGGCGAGGCCGTGGCCAGGCGCGCCACCGGGGCCTCGGCGAACCGGCGCCGCGCCTCGGCCTCGATCACGCGCCCTCGCCGGCGAAGTCGGCGATCGCCCGCTCCCACTCGTCCAGGGCCCGCTCGACCGTCGAGCGCGGCCCGGAGGGCAGCCAGCGGCTCGCGCGCTGCACCCCGGCGTCGTGCAGGCGCTGCAGTACCGCCGGATCCGCCGGCGCGGAGAGCACCTGCACGTCGATCGGCCGCTCCGCGCGGGCCCGCAGCTGCTCGATGCGCGGGAAGATGGTCTCGTCGTAGTTGGGGAACCAGGCGTCGCCGAAGGCCAGCACGCGGTCGAGCACGCCCGGGCCGGCGCCGCCGACCAGGACCGGCGGGTGCGGGCGCTGGACCGGCTTGGGGTAGGACCAGATCCGGTCGAACGAGACGTACGTGCCGTGGTACGTGGCCTCCTCCTGGCTCCAGATCGCCCGCATCGCCTCGACCCGCTCGCGCAGGATCGTCATGCGCACCCGCGGGTCGGTGCCGTGGTTGCGCATCTCCTCGCGGTTCCAGCCGGCGCCGACGCCGAACTCGAACCGGCCGCCGCAGAGCTGGTCGATCGAGGCGACCTCCTTCGCGGTGATGATCGGGTCCCGCTCGATGACGAGGCAGATGCCGCTGCCGACGCGCAGCCGGCTGGTCGCCGCGGCGGCCGCGGTGAGCGCGACGAAGAGGTCGTAGGTGTGCCAGTACCGCGTGGGCAGCTCACCCTGCGCGTAGGGCGTGTCCCGGCTGGCCGGGATGTGCGTGTGCTCGGCGAAGAACAGCGCCGACTGGCCGCGCTCCTCGACCAGCCGGGCGAGCGGCCCGGGCGCCACCGCGTTGTGCGTGGGGAAGTATCCGACTCCGAAATCCATGCCCTCATCTCTACCCGGTCCGCGGCCCGATACCGGCCGCGACCGAGCGTCAATCGGGAAGGCGGAGCGGATTGCCGTGGCCGGGCAGGCCCCGGTCGTCCGGGATCGGCTCCTCGACCGCGGCGCCGGCGGCGATGCCCTGGCCGCGGGTCTGCTCGGCGAGGCGCTGGTAGTAGGCCGAGACCGCGGCGAGCGCCCCGTGCGCCGCGTTCAGCAGCGTGGCGCCCGCCCGCTCGACGACGTCGGCCTCGTGGAGCTCGAATGCCCGGATTCCCTCCAGCACCGCGGTTTTCAGCTCGCGCAGCAGGTGGACGTCGACGTGCGCGTAGCCACGGCACAGCGTCGTGACCCGCCGGAAGTCGTCCCCGGCGAGCAGCAGCTCCTTGACGGCGGACACGGAATGCCGGACCAGCGCGACGTCCGGCCGCGCCGACATGGCGGCGAGTTCGGCGCCGAAGGAGCGCACGTCCAGGTTCGGGTCGCAGAAGCCGGCGGTGAGCTGCCACAGGGTGCGCAGGTCCTCGTGCACGAGCCCGTCGAGATAGCTGACCAGGAACCGCCGGTGCGCCTCGAGGACGTACTGCGCCTTGAACGGCGTCAGCTCCCGGGGATCCTCGCCCAGGGTCGTGACCGACGTGGTGAACCCATAGTCGGCGGACAACGCGTTCTCCATGCCGACCAGCAGGTACACGAACCGTACCCAGGTCCGGAACAGCTCCTCCAGCGGCAGCGCGTGCAGACCGTCCTCGGTGAGCACCACGCCCCACCGGGCGCCGAAGCTCAGCCGGCGCAGGTGGCCGATCTGGTACATCGCGAGCTGGGCGTCGATCTCGGCGTGCGCGTGGTGCAGCACCTTTCGATACGCCGCCGTCGCGTCGAGCCCGGCGTGGTTGCGGATGATGTGCGCCCCGCCGACGTGCAGGTGCAGGAATTCGCTGACGTCGAACACCGCGCCGCCGACAGCCATCCAGTAGCCCGCTTCGGGCGTGTTGTGCCGCACGAGGTCCGACACCTCGAAGCGGGGCCCCTGCTGCGCGTGGCCCAGATAGGTGGTGAAGACGTCCTGGCTCAGCCGCCCGTCGGCGGTCAGCCGGCGGAGGAACTCGCGGCCGTCGCCGGGCACGATGCCGGTCAGCGCCTGGATGACGGAGACGGCGAACCGTGCGCTGCCGCACACGTAGACGAACGCGCCGCGGCCGCCGTCGTCGGTGGAACGCAGCAGCTCCCAGAGTGCGTCCGCCTCGGCGCGGATCACGTCGTCCACCCGGCGCCGCTGTCCGGGCTGGACGACGTGGCGCCGGCCGTCGAAGCCGATCGCGGCGTCGGCGCGGGAGAACGCGACGGAGAGCCTCAGCCGGCCCGCGGCCGCCGCCGCGTCGAGGTCCGTGTGTTCGACGAACTCCTCCGGCGTTCGGATCCCCAGATAGAGCCGGTTCTCGCCGGACCCGGTGCGCGCGGCGACGAACCCCAGGAACGGGGCGATCCCGGAACCGGCCGCGAACATGATGACGGGCCGGTCGGGATCGGCCGGCGGCCGGAACCGGGGCGTGGAGACGATCTGCAGCGACAGCCGGTGCCGGCCCTCGACGCCCGCCCGGCGCAGGAAGTGCGATGCCGTGCCCTGCCGTTCCCGCGGGTACGACCACGGCGTCCGGGCGGAGGTGTAGCCGAGGCCGGCGACCACCAGCCGCAGCGTGGTGGCCGGTTGGCCGGGCGGCGGCGCCGAGGCGATCGAATACAGCCGGAACGGCTCGGGCGCGATCACGGCGCAGAACGCGTCGTCCTCGCCCGGGTCGGCCTTCCACAGCCGGGTGACGTCATATCCGCCCGCGTACAACAGGTTCAGGACGTCCCACAGCTCCCACTGGTCCTCCATGCGGGCGTCCACCACGCGCTGCCACGAGCTCACGGCGGTCAGGGTCGCCAGCCGCTTCGCCACCTGCCGGTCGATCGGCCGGAGCCTGGCGAAACGCAGCAACGTGCGCAGCGGCAGCACGTCGACGTCGCCGTAGCCGGCCCGGCAGGCCACCGCCGCTCGCCACTTAGGGGTGAGCCGCACCAGCTCGTCGCCGGTCGCCTGCAGCGCGGCAACAGTGCGGCGCACCAGCTCGTCGTCGTTGTCGGCCAGCACGCCGACCCGGTCGCCGGGCAGGTGGTGCACGCCCTGCCCGGCGACGTCGATGTCCAGGTAGCAGGTCCAGGCGCCGGATTCGCCGGTGACGACCCGACCCCGGCGGGCGGTACCGAACACCACCGGTGGACCCACCGGCGGGCGGCGCTCGTCGCGGACGACGGCCAGCTGGTCGTCCACCTTGTCCCAGGTCCGGTCCTTGAACAGCCCGGTGAACCGAGCGCCGGTCGTCACCTGCCGGCCGACCTTGAACGCCACCTCGAGGAAGCCGTACGCCTTGACGCGGTGCAGGCCCATCCAGCCGCGGTCGCCCACATAGGCGTCGAGCATCGCGTTGTAGATGCCGCGCAAGGTGCTGTTGCGGGTGTCCTCGACGTACTGGCGCACCGACACCTCGCGCAACGCGGCCACCAGCTCCCGCCAGTGCCGCGGGAAGAAGCCGGCGAGGTAGACGCTCTGCTGCCCGACCAGCGAGCCGTAGTCCTGGCGCTCGAGAAACGCGTCCAGCGCGTGGATCTGTGGCTGCGCGGTGCCGCTCGGGCTGGGCGCGCCGTCGAAGATCGGGACGCCCGCGGTGCCGACCGTCTTGGCCCACAGCACCTGGTCGAGCGGATGCCGGCCGCGCGGGTTGGGATCGATCTGCGGGTACACGGCCTGGGTGACGTGCTGCAACCGGTCGAGGATCACCAGCAGCGCCCGCTCCAGGGCGACCGGATCGTCCGCGACGACGGCCTCCTGGGCGTCCAGCATGGCACCCAGCACGGGCGTGAGCCCCATCGCGAACTCGGTGGTGACCAGGTAGAACACCCGCTCCGCCGCGTTGTTCCAGGTCGGCACGAGCAGGTCCATGTTGGCGAGCGCCCGCGGGCCGGCCGGATCGCGCAGCCGCCAGTTGTAGAAGAACAGATCGATGTAGGAGACGGCCGGCATCTCCTTGCCCAGCCGGCGCGAGACCGTGGTCCACGGTCGCAGCAGCGACTCGGGCAGCGCGGCCGGCGGATCGATCGCCATGTACTGATAGGCGTGGGCGAACACGCCGAGCAGGGTCGAGGCGCGCAGCAGGTACCTGTCGGGCAACGCCTCGGGCCGGGCATCGAGCACCGGCATCGCGTCGAACGCCCGGCGCAGCGACAGCCGGCGGAACAGGTCGGGGAGCCGGTCGGTCATCTCGTCCCAGGCCCGGTGCGACTCCGGGAAGGCCAGCAGCGGCGGCTCGGCCGGCAGAAACCCGTGCGCGAGCGACAGGAACCCGTCGAGCTCGTGCCCGGCCCGCCGGTTGTGCGCCTCGGCGGCCTGCACCACCCGGCGTGCGGCGACGCCCGGCCGCCCGACCTGCCGCAGGGCCGTGAGCTCGCCCGGATCGATGAAGGCCGTCGCCTCGGGGTCGAAGAACGTCCACGTCAGCTCGTACCGGCCGATGCGCACGCGATCGCCGGGGACGAGCACCCGGCGCGTCACCCGCGCGTCGTTCACGTAGGTCCCGTTGGTGCTGCCGAGATCGGTGAGCACCAGATGGCCGTCGACGACCTCGAGCCGCGCGTGGCGCCGGGAGACGTCGCGGTCGTCCAGCACCACCGCCGCCGCACCGCTGTCCCGGCCGAGCGTGGCCGGCAGCGCGCACACCCGCTCGACGCTCTCCCGGGTGTGCCGATCGACGAGGATCAGCCTGAGCTCAGGAATGGTAGATCACCGCACGGCACAGATCGGCCCGGGACAGCGTGCCCACGAGCGTCCCCTCGTCGACCACGGGAAGCCTTCGGATCCCGCGGTCGACCATCACGATCGCCGCCCGGGCGAGTTCGTCGGTCGATCGCACCGTCGCCGCGTCGCGCACGACCAGGGGGTCGATGACGCGGTCGGCGAGGGCGCGGCCCCGCTCCAGGAAGATCCGGAACGCATCGGCGAGCGTGCCGCCGGCGGCGGTCACGTCGTCGAAGCCGGGCAGCATGGCCCGCACCAGATCCTCCTCGGACAGCGAACCGGCGAACCGGCCGTCGTGGTCCAGGACCATCAGCTGACCGACCTCCGACACGCTGACCACCTCGGCCGCCCGCCGGATGGTCGTGCCGAGCCTGATGTAGGCCGGGAACGCCGCCATGACGTCACTGACCAGCACGCCACCTCCCAGGTCCGAACCGCGGCCGTCCCGCACAACTGTCGTACCCCGGGGTCCAGACGGCCCGCCGCCTGAGTTTAGCCGGGATCCCCCGCTCACGATCATCAGACGATCGGCGGACATCGCGGCCCCGTCAGGGCGGCCGAAGGCCGGGCTCAGGCATCGGGCCACGGCCTACGCGGCGGGCGTGAGCTGCGCGGTGAGGGCGCCGGCGATCGCGGTGGCCGGGCAGGGACGGCCCAGGAGGTACCCCTGGCCGCGGTCGCAGCCGAGGCGGCGCAGCAGGTCGGCGTGCTCGTCGGTCTCGACGCCCTCGGCCACGGTGGTCAGGCCCAGGCCGCGCGCCAGGTCGACGATGGCGCGCACGAGGGGGGTCTGGCCGGCGACGTCGTCGCTGCCGCGCGGCAGGAACGAGCGGTCGATCTTCAGGATGTCGATCGGCAGGTCGCGCAGGTACGCCAGCGACGAGTAGCCGGTCCCGAAGTCGTCGATGGCGACGCGCACGCCGATGGCGCGCAGGGCGGTCAGGTGGGCGATGGTCTGCTCGGCCTGCGGGCCGGCGCCGACCAGCACGCCCTCGGTGATCTCCAGGGTGAGCGCGGTGCCGGGCAGGCCGGAGGACTCCAGCGCGCGCAGGACCCGGGCGACGAACTCGGGCTCGATGAGCTGGCGGGGCGAGACGTTGACGCTGACGCAGGTGCCGTGGCGGGCGTGCCAGGGCGCGGCGTCGCGGCACGCCCGGTTGAGCACCCAGTCGCCGAGGGCCACGATGAGCCCGCTGGACTCGGCCGCCGGGATGAACCGGTCGGGGCCGATCGGGGCGTCGCCGGGCGGGCACCAGCGCACCAGCGCCTCGACGCCGACGACCCGGTTGCCGTTCAGGGCGACGATCGGCTGGTAGTGCACGGCGAGCTCGTCGGCGGCCAGCGCGGCGCGCAGCCGCTCCGCGGTCCGGCCGCGCCGCCGCTGCTCGTCGCGAAGCCGCTCGTCGAACGGCAGCACCCGGTCCTTGCCGGCGGCCTTGGCGGCGTAGAGGGCCACGTCGGCGTCGCTGAGCACCGCGGTGGCGCCGGCCGCGGCCGTGAACTGGCGGGCGCCGGCGGTGGCCGAGACGAACAGCTCGGCGCCGCTCACGTCGACGGGGCGGCGCAGCGCGGCGAGCATCCGTTCGCCGCGCTGCAGCAGCTCGGCGCAGCCGGCCCCGGGGCACAGCAGCGCGAACTCGTCGCCGCCGAGGCGGGCGAGGGTGTCGCCGGGCGACAGCAGGCCCTCCAGGCGGCCGGCGACGGCGACGAGCAGGGCGTCGCCGGTGGGGTGGCCGAAGCGGTCGTTGACGTCCTTGAAGCCGTCGAGGTCGAACAGGACGAGCCCGCCGCCGCTGCCGGCGGCCAGCAGCTCGGTGAGCCGGTCGTCGAGCAGCCGCCGGTTGGGCAGGCCGGTGAGCGCGTCGTGCAGCGCGTGGTGGCGCAGCAGGTCCTGCATCTGCCATTGCTGCCGCAGCGCGTCCTGCAGGTCCAGGGCGCGGCGCTGCTCGGCCCGGCTGGCGTGGCCGAGGCGGACCACCAGCAGGACCCCGGTGATCGCGGCCGCGACCAGCGGGACGACGACGTCGAGCGGGTCGAAGCTGCCCCGGTGCAGCACCAGCAGCGAGTAGGTGGTCGCCGCTGGGCCGATGAGCACGACGGCGGCGTACACCACGGTCGCCCACGTCGAGGACCACGGCCGGGCCGGGGCGGCGGAGGCGGCGGCCGACGGGTGCAGCACCGCGGCGCCGAGGAACAGGTGCGTGCCGACCCAGCAGGCCACCGCCGGGCCGGGCCCGGCCCAGGAGCCGCCGCGGGCGACCGAGATGAAGTACGACACGTCGGCGATCAGCAGGCAGGCGGCGCCGGCCAGCAGGAGCAGGTGCGTGGCCCGCAGCGCGCCGGTGGCCACCACCATCCGCACGGCGGTGGTGAGCACGAGCAGATCCAGCGCCGGGAACAGCACGACGGCGAGGCCGGCGTGGTGCACGGGCTGTTCGCGCACGAACGGGTCGTACAGCAGCACCCAGGTCAGCGCGACGGCCGTGCACAGCGCGACGCCGGCCTCGGCGCACCCGGCGAGCGCGGAGCCGCACCGCTTCGTGGCCGGCAGGCTCACCAGGGCGGCACCGATGAGTGGGTACATCGCGAAGTACACGGCGTTGACCGGCAGCAGCCCGAAGCCGGGGTGGCCGAGGGCGACGGCGACGGCCCAGGCGAGGTTCGCCGCGGCGGCGCAGGCCATCGCGGCGGCGAGCAGCCACCAGGTACGCCGCCGCGCGACCCGCCGGCCACGCAGCGCGGCGACCACGACGCCGATCGAGCAGCCGGCGGTCGCGAAGTACAGGAGCTGCTGGCCGATCGAGGGCAGCAGCGGGGCGGCGAGGGCGGCGGGCAGCCCGCCGAGCAGGTACCACCACCAGGCGTGCGCCCGCGGCGGCTGCGGCCGGGACGGCCCCACCAGCTCCGGCATACCGTCCGACCCTCCCCGAAGTCCCTCGACCTGCCGGACTCCAGGATGGCGCCGCCCGGGTGCAGACCGGTTACCCGCCGGGTTGCGCCGGTCGTCACTCGCTGAGGCGCCGGCGCAGGAAGCCCAGCGCGTGGGCCAGCAGCCGCGAGACGTGCATCTGGGACAGGCCCACCCGCTCGGCGATCTCGGTCTGGGTGAGGTTGCCGTAGAAGCGCATCGCGAGGATGCGCTGCTCGCGCTCCGGCAGGCGCTCGACGAGCACGCGCAGCGCCTCGCGAAACTCGACCATGTTGTACTCCGACGGCTCGCCGCCGATGGTGTCGGCGATGGTGGTCGACTCCTCGGCCGTGTGCGTCGGGGTGTCGAGCGAGACCGGCCGGTACGCGTCCCCGGAGCCGAGCACCTCGATGACGTCCTCCTCGCCGGTGCTCAGGTGCGCGGCCAGTTCGGCGACCGTCGGCGAGCGGCCCAGCCGCTGGGTGAGCTCGTCGCGGGCGTGTCCGACCTGCAGCCGCAGCTCCTGCAGGCGGCGCGGCAGCCGCACGCCCCAGGTGCGGTCACGGAAGTGCCGTTTGATCTCCCCGGCGATCGTCGGCGTGGCGTAGGCGCCGAACTCGATGCCGCGCGCCGGGTCGAACCCGTCGACGGCCTTCACCAGCCCCAGGGCCGCCACCTGGACCAGGTCGGCCAGCGGCTCGCCGGCCCCGCCGTAGCGGCGGGCCAGGCGGCGCGCCGTGGGCAGGCACGCCTCGATCACCTCGTCGCGGAGGTGCCGCCGCCGCGGGTCGTCCGGGTCGAGCCGGTGCATCCGCGTGAGCAGCTCGGTCACGTCCGGGGGCCAGTGCCCGTGGCCGACGCGCAGCTCCTGCAGGGCCACCGGGTGACGCTGGCGCTGGGTGACAGGCCAGTCGAGCTTGTCGTAGGCGCCGAGCTGCTTGGCGACCCCGGCAACCTCCACCGCGCTCAGCACGGTCCCGGCGGTGCCGGTCAGGCGTACGTCACCGTCGAGCTGGCCGGCGCGGCGCTGGAGGTACGTCATGACCTTGATCGCGGCCGCGTCCAGCAGGCGCAGGCCGGAGCCCTCCAGCGCGATCCGCCGGGATCCGGCGTCGAGGCGCTCGAACACGACCTGCCGCAGGTAGGGCACCGACGCGTAGTCCAGGACGCCGGTCAGCTCCAGGAGGCTCTCGTTGCGCCGGGTGGACAGCGCCACGCCCAGGTCCATGGCACACCTCCCCCCGGCGCCCGTTGCAGGGCACGAGGATACGGGCTACCCCGCCGGGGGTCTGGACAAACTCCGGGAAATCAACAAGAAGCGGAGCAGGGGCCGGTCGGCGGTTTGCCGGCCGGGGCGGCGGGTAGGGCGCGGCCCGGCCGTTCACGATGCCGGGGGGCGATGGCGCATGTTCGATCCGCAGGAGCGCGAGGGCGACGTCACCGAGGACCTCGTCGACGTGCTGCTGGCCCAGCACGCCCGCATCGAGGAGCTGTTCCTGCTCGTCGCGGTCGGCACCGGCGACGCCCGGCGGGAGGCGTTCGAGGAGCTGGTGCGGCTGCTCGCGCTGCACGAGAAGGCCGAGCGGCAGATCGTGCATCCCGTCGCACGGGAGGTGCCCGGCGCCGGCGACCTCGTGGTCGAGGACCGCCTCGCCGAGGAGCGGCAGGTGGGCGAGATGCTCGAGGACCTCGCCGGCCCGGGGATGGACGCGCCCGGCTTCGAGGAGGCGGTCGTGCGGCTGCGCGAGGCGGCGCTGCGCCACGCGCGGTACGAGGAGCGCTACGAGTTTCCACACCTGCGCCGGCACGTCCGGCCCGGCCGGCTGCTGGACCTCGCGGCCGAGGTGCTGGACCTGCAACGGCGGGCCGCGACGACGGCGTGAGCCCCGTGCCTGAGGCACCGCGGACGGCGGGTCGTCACGACTCGCCGCGGCTCGTCCCGGTGTAGTACTCGAACAGCATGGCCGCGGCCGACGCGACGGCGAGGAGCAGGCCGGCCCCGGCGAGCCACAGCTGCCACAGCGCGACGCCCAGCGCGAAAACGCCCGCGCCCAGGCCGATGCTGGCCGGCCAGTAGGAGAACGGGCTGAAGAACCCGACGTCGCCCGCTCCGTCGGCCGGGGTGGCGTCGAGGCGGTCCTCCGGGCGCGGCGGGATGCGCCGAGCGATCAGCAAGCAGTCGCCGCCGATCAGCGTCAACAGCGCCGTCGTCAGCCCGAGCGCGACGATGCCGACCCGCTCGGCGTGGCCCATGAGCGCGGCGGTCATCACCCAGTACACGATGGTGAACGTCAGCATGACGGCCGCCAGGAGGCCGAAGAAGCGGGCCTCAGTGCGCATCGGCGCGCTCCAGCCGGCGGTCGAACGCCGGCCGCTCGGAGCGGATCCGCGGCAGCGACTCGAAGTTGTGCCGCGGCGGCGGGCAGCTGGTCGCCCACTCCAGTGCGTTGCCGTGTCCCCAGGGATCGTCGACCCCGGCGACGCGCCCGAAGCGGTAGGAACGCCACACGTTCCAGATGAAGAACAGCGTCGAGGCGCCGAGGACGAAGGCGCCGATCGTGGAGACCGTGTTGAGCAGCGTGAAGCCGTCGGTGGGCAGGTAGTCGGCGTAGCGGCGGGGCATGCCGCGGCCGCCGAGCCAGTGCTGGACCAGGAAGGTGGTCTGGAACCCGACGAACATGGTCCAGAAGTGCAGCTTTCCCAGGCGCTCGTCCATCATCCGGCCGGTGATCTTCGGAAACCAGAAGTACACGCCGCCGAACGCCGCGAACACGATCGTGCCGAACAGCACGTAGTGGAAGTGGGCGACGACGAAGTACGTGTCGGTCACCTGCCAGTCCAGCGGCGGGCTGGCCAGGATCACCCCGGACAGGCCGCCGAACAGGAACGTCACCAGGAACCCGACGGCGAAGAGCATCGGCGTCTCGAACGTGAGCTGCCCGTGCCACATCGAGCCGATCCAGTTGAAGAACTTGATCCCGGTCGGCACCGCGATGAGGAAGCTGGCGAACGAGAAGAACACCAGCAGCACCTGACCGGTGGCGAACATGTGGTGCGCCCACACGCTCATGGACAGCACGGTGATGGCGATCGTCGCCCCGACGAGGCCCTTGTACCCGAAGACCGGCTTGCGGCTGAACACCGGGATGATCTCGCTGATGATGCCGAAGAACGGCAGGGCCACGATGTACACCTCGGGATGGCCGAAGAACCAGAACAGGTGCTGCCACAGGATCGCCCCGCCGGTGGAGGCGTCGTAGACCGTCGCGCCGAGCTTGCGTCCGGCCTCCAGCACCAGCAGGGCGGCGGCGAGGATCGGGAACACCATGATCACCATCATCGCGGTGAGCAGGATGTTCCAGGTGAAGATCGGCATCCGGAACATCGTCATGCCGGGCGCGCGCAGCGTGAGGATGGTGGTGATCATGTTGACCGCGCCGAGGATCGTGCCCAGCCCGGAGACGACCAGGCCCATGATCCACAGGTCGCCGCCGATGCCCGGGGAGTTCCGCAGGCTGTTCAGCGGGGCGTACGCCGTCCAGCCGAAGTCGGCCGTGCCGCCCGGCGTGATGAACCCGGAGACCACCAGCGTGCCGCCGATCAGGAACAGCCAGTACGACAGGGCGTTGAGCCGCGGGAACGCGACGTCGGCGGCGCCGATCTGCAGCGGCACCACGAAGTTGGCGAAGCCGAACACCAGCGGGGTGGCGAACAGCAGCAGCATGAGCGTGCCGTGCGCGGTGAACAGCTGGTTGTACTGCTCCAGCGAGAGGAACTGCAGCCCCGGCCGGGCGAGCTCGGCCCGCATGAGCATCGCCAGGACCCCGCCGATGATGAAGAACACGAACGACGTCACGAGGTACAGCACCCCGACGTCTTTGGCGTCGGTGGTGCGCAGCATGCGCGTGAACACGTTGCCCGGCAGTGTGCGGCGCACGATCGGTGCGCCGGCCCGCGGCGGCTCGATGGTCCTGCTGGCATTGTGCATCCGCCGGACGTCCCCCTTCATCGGCTTCCCCCGCCGCACGCGCTTCCCATCCGCGGCCGGGCGAAACACGCGGCCGCCCGCCGCCGGGCGAATCGGGCGATCGGGGTGGCGGATCGGCGTCGAGGCTCTCCGTGCGGGCTATGCCGGGGAAGCCGCCGGCGCGCCGGGCCCCGGCGGGTTGCCGCCCGTCGTGAGCTCCATGACGAGGATCGCGCCGGTCACCCCGTCCGGCTCGGTCGCCAGCGGGGTGCACACCACGCGCAGGTCGACCGTGCGCCCGCGGCGGTTGACGGCGACCTGTTCGGACTGCACGCGCTCCGAGCGGCCGCCGAGCACGTCACGGATCGCCGGGCGGAGCTGGGCCGTTGACAGCCCGATGTCGATGTTGAGGAAGTGCCGGCCGACCGCCTCGTCCGAGCGTAGTCCCCACAGGTCCTCGGCGCGCCGGTTCCACACCAGGATGCGCATCTCCCGGTCCAGCACGATGACGCCGGCCTGCAGGCTGGTGAGGATCGCCGTCATGAACGAGTTGGCGTTGTTGAGCTCCGCGGTGCGGTCGCGCAGCTCGTCGTTGATGGACTGCAGCTCGTCGTTGGTCGACTGCAGCTCCTCGTTCATCGTCTCGAGCTCCTCGTTGGTCGACTGGAGCTCCTCGTTGGTGGTCTCCAGCTCCTCGACCGTGGACTGCAGCTCCTCGTTGGTGGTCTCCAGTTCCTCGTTGGTCGACTGCAGCTCCTCGTAGGCGGTCTCCAGCTGCCGGTTCGCGAGCTCCAGCTCCTCCTGCAGCCGCCGCGACGCGGTGACGTCATGGAAGACGATCACCACGCCGGACGGCTCGTCGCCGGCGTCGGCCAGCGGGATGATCTGGACGTCGAAGTGCAGCTCCTCGCCCGCCCCCGGGGGCTTGAACACGATGTCGTCGAGGCGGACGGTGCGCCGCTCGGCCCGCGCCTGCTCGATGTGGCCGCGCAGCTCCACCGGCCGGTAGGACAGGTCGAGCTCGCGGAAGGGCCGGCCGACGTCCCGCGGCGACAGGCCGAACAGGTGCTCCGCCTGCCGGTTCGCCACCGCCACCACGCCGTCGGCGCTCACCCCGACCTGCGCCACGGGGCTGGCCAGAAACGCCTCGGTGCGCAGCCGGTCCAAGCCGGGCGGCTGGGCCCAGGCGGGCGTGGGCGGCGGGTCGGAGAGCAGAGGGCCACCGGCGGCGGTCACCCGGTCGGCGCGCTGGAAGATGCGCCGCCGCAGGTCCAGCGGCTCGAACAGTCCCGCGTGGCGCAGCAGCATCTCGGCCTTGCCCATGAACAGCACGCCGCCCGGGGCCAGCGCGAAGTGGAACCGGGACACGACGCGGGCCTGGGTCTCGGCGTTGAAGTACATCAGCGTGTTGCGGCACACCAGCAGGTCGATGCGGCCGATCGGCGCGTCCTGGACCAGGTCGTTGCGGCCGAAGATGACCGAACGTCGCATGTCCTTGCGGAAGGTGTACCGCGGCCCGGCCGGCTCGAAGTACTTGGCGACCAGGTCGGGGTCGACACCCTGCAGGTCGCGTGCGCTGTAGGTGGCCAGCCGGGCGTGGGCGAGCGCCTCGTCGTCGACGTCGGTCGCGTAGATCTTGACGCGCTCGCGGAACTGCTCGATGCCGAGGACCTCGGCCAGCGTCATCGCGAGGGTGTACGCCTCCTCGCCGGAGGCGCACCCGGCGCTCCACACCCGGATCGGCCCCGTCCGCTCGGCCACCAGCCGCGGGAGCACCTCGCGGTGCAGCGCGGCCCAGGCGTCCGGATCGCGGAAGAACCCGGTGACGTTGATCAGGATCGTGTTGAACAGCGCCGTGAACTCGTCGGGGTGAACCTGCAGGTAGTCGAGGTATTCGGCGTAGTCGGCCGGCGGCACCTGGGACATGCGCCGGTCGACGCGGCGCATCAGGCTGGACCGTTTGTAGCCGGTGAAGTCGAAGCCGCGGGTCTCCTTGAGGTACACCAGCAGCGCCTCGAAATCGGGGTCGGTCTCGATCACCGGGCCACGCTACCGCCTCGGCCGTGCTCGAAGCTCGGCCCGTGCCGCGTTTCCCCCGCCCTGATCTCCACCAGGGCCCCAGCCGCTCGCGACCCACGCGGCGGCGGTCTCCCGCAGGGTCGGCCGGCGACCGGCCGTCGCGCATACGAACGCCCGGTGGAGACCTTCGATGCCCCGGGACGGCACCCGCCTGGCCTACCACCGCACCGGCGCCGGCCGCCCGCTGATCTGCCTGCCCGGCGGTCCCATGCGGGCCTCGGCCTACCTTGGCGACCTGGGCGGGCTCGCCGCGCGCCGTCCGCTCCTGACCCTGGGCCTTGTTCCCGGACGCGAAGCTCGCCGTGCTGCCGGGCGGCGGTCACGTTCCGTGGCTCGACGATCCCGCGTGGTTCGCCGATCGGCTCGCGCGCTGGTAGCGCGCCGTCATGGCGTGCCGGGGCCATGGCGCGGCGAGCGTTCTGGCACACTGCCCGAATGCAACGACCGGCGATGCGCTTGACCGTCGGACCTCACCGACCGTCCGTCTACTGGCGCCGCCGCGCGCTCGTCGCCATCGGCCTCGCCGTGCTGGTGCTGCTCGGCTGGCTCGCGGTGCGCGGCTCGGGTGGCTCCAAGCCGGCGGCCGTGAGCAGTACGCCCGCGGCGGCGAGCGGGCAGCCGGCCCCCGTCACCTCGGCCCCCGGCGACCTCGCCTCACCATCGTTCGTGCAGGCGACCCCGGACCCGAGCACGACGCCGTCGATGGTCCACAGCCCGCCGCCGAGCAACGTGGCGCCGTGCGGCGACGACCAGATCGCCGTCACCGTGACCACCAGCCCGTCGCCGGGTGTGGTGGGCGGGACGTTCACGTTCAGCGTCGCCATCGTCTCCACGGCCGGCGACTGGTGCTCCCGCGACCTCGGCTCGGGCGCGCAGGAGGTCCGGGTCCTGCGCGACGGCGCGCTGATGTACTCCTCCGACGACTGCAGCAGCGGCCGCACCAGCGACGTGCGCGCCTTCGCGGCCGGCGACGCGGTGCGGTACCGCTACACGTGGAGCAGCTACCGGATCACGCCGCACAACTGCACGCTCGCCAAGACCCCGGCGCAGCCCGGCACGTATCAGGTCGTGGCCCGCGTCGGGACGAAGGTCAGCGCGCCGGTGGACTTCATCATCAACCGTTGACCGCCCCGCCCGGGTGCAGGGCGGCCCGCTCCGCGGCGTGCGTGACGTCGGCGGACTCCAGGAGGCCGACGAGCGCGCCGCTGTCGGCGACGAGCGCGGTGCCGGCACGCGACACCAGGTTGGCCACGTCGGCGAGCGGCTGGGAGGCCTCGACCACGGTCACCGCGGTGGCCGGCCTCGCGACCTTGGACACCGGTGTGACGGCGCGCTCGGCCGCGGGGACGCGGGCGAGCTCCGCCAGGCGGACGAGGCCGCCGGGGCGCCCGTCCGGGGTGCGCAGGGCGATGACGTACTTGCCGGGCACCGCGTCGGCGGCGGCCACCGCCTCAGCCACGCTGCTGCCCGTGCCGGCGTACGGGACCATGGTCTGCATCGCCGCGGACACCGGCGTCCGGCCGAGCTGGGCGCGGTAGCGTTCGTTGGCCGCCTCGGCCGTCGCGGCCGCGATGAGGAACCATCCGACGAGGATGAGCCAGAGGCCGCCGAGATTGCCGGTGACCACGACCTGCGCGAGCCCGAGGGCCATCAGGCCGCCGCCGATCACGCGGCCCGCATTGGTCGCGGCGAGGGCGGCCCGCTGCCGGTCGCCGCGCCACTGCCACAGCAGCGCCCGCAGCACCCGGCCTCCGTCCAGGGGCGCGCCCGGCAGCAGGTTGAACACGGCGAGCACGAGGTTGATCCCGGCCAGCCAGCCGCAGACGGCGACGACGCCGGCCGGGACGCCGAGTGCGCCGAGGCCGGCCGCCAGCCCGCCGAAACCGCCGCCGAGCAGGGCGCTGGTGGCCGGCCCGGCGCCCGCGGTCAGCAGGTCGGCCCGGGCGGTGGGCGCCTCCTGGCCGAACTCGGCGAGCCCGCCGAGCAGCCACAGCGTCACCTGCTCGACCCGGATGCCGAAGGCGCGGGCGACGAGCGCGTGTGCGAGCTCGTGCGCCAGCAGCGAGAGCAGGAAGACGACCGCTCCGGCCACACCGAGCAGCCACGGCACGACGACGGGCAGCCGGGGCGCGGAGGCCGGGATGATCGTCAGGGCGAGGATCTGCACCAGCAGGACCATGATGACGACGACCGACCAGTTCACGCCGACCCGGATGCCGGCGATGGTTCCCAGACGCAGGTTCTGTTTCACGGCTCCCTCCGACCCCGTAGCGGCGTCCCACATTCATCTTCCCGTGCCGGGAGCCCGCCGGACAGGCCGAACGGCGGCCTTGACCCGATGCGTCGGACCCGGCGCCGCCACACGGAAATCCGCCGCATTCCGGGCCGCCAGCCGTCGGATCATCGGCCCGGCCGAGCGTCCGACCGGCGCCGTACGCTTGGCGCAGGTGCACGCTCGGCGGGGCCGGCCCCGCCGCAGGACATGCGGGGCGGTGGCGCCCATGCCGAGTTGGCTCGGTCGGGACCGGATCGCGCTCGCCGCGGCGCTCGTGGTGCCGCCGGCCGTCTGCGCGGCGCTGACACCCCTGCGCACGTCGGTATCCGACGCGAACCTGGCCCTGGTGCTCGTCGTGGTCGTCGTGGCGGTGGCCGCCTTCGGCAACCGCCCGGCCGGTGCCCTGGCCGCCGTGTCCGCCGCCGTGTGGTTCGACTTCTTCCTCGTCCCGCCGTACTCCACGTGGAGCATCGCCAACACCGGCGACCTCGCCACGATGGTGCTGCTCCTCGCCGTCGGCCTGGCGGTGTCGCAGTTGGCGGCCCGCGCTCGCCGGCTGCGTCTCGTCACGATCACCGACGCCGAGCAGCTGGACCGGATCCACAGCACCGCCGAGCTGGTCCGATCCGGCCGCAGCGGCCCGGACGTGGCCAACCAGGTGCGCGCGCAGCTGGTCGGCCTGCTGGGCCTGCGCGCCTGCCGGTTCGAGTACGGCCGGTTGCTCGGCCACCCGGCGCGACTCGAGCGCGACGGCAGCATCGCCACGGGCGGGCTACGGCGCTACCTCGCCGGGGAGGAACTTCCCGACGAGGAGATCGAGCTGCGGGTCGGCGCGGGCGGGCGCTTCTACGGCCGGTTCATGCTCCGGCCCACCCCCGGCCGCCCCGTCCCACTACGGGCTCGGCTCGTGGCGGTCACCCTCGCCGACCAGGCCGGGGCCGCCTTCGACGCCGCCCGCCCCGACCGCGGGGCATGACCCTGGCGGCAGCGTCCGGTCGGTCGGACGTTTGCCCGGGCCCTTCCGCGGGGATCTATAGCCGATGTGGGCGAGATCAAGGTCGGTACCGCGTCGTGGACGGACCGGACGCTGCTGGAGTCGGGCTGGTACCCGGACGAGGTGAGCACCCCGGAGCAGCGGCTGGGCTACTACGCCCGGCAGTTCCCGCTCGTCGAGGTCGACGCGACGTACTACGCGCCCCCGAACGAGCAGACGACGCGCCTGTGGGCCCAGCGCACGCCCGCCGGTTTCACCTTCAACGTCAAGGCGTTCAGCCTGCTGACCGGCCACCCGACGAAGGTGACGGCCCTGCCGAAGGACCTCCGCCCGGAGACCGGCAAGGCCAGCGTGTACCCGCGCGACCTGCCGGCGCAGGCGTACGAGGACGTGTGGTCACGCTTCCTGACCGCGCTCGATCCGCTGGTGGACGCCGGCAAGCTTGGCCTGCTGCTGTTCCAGTTCCCGCCGTGGTTCACGATCCGCCGGTCCAACAAGCAGACGCTGCTCGAGGTGGCGTCGCGCTGCAAGCCGCTGCGGATCGCCGTCGAGTTCCGGCACGCGTCGTGGTTCGACGGCGACAACGAGCGCGAGACGCTGGACTTCCTGCGCGCGCACGACCTGCCGTACGTCGTGGTCGACATGCCCCAGGGCCACCGCTCGTCGATACCCCCGGTGGTCGAGGCGACCTCGGACCTGGCGGCGGTGCGCTTCCACGGCCACAGCGACCGCTGGACGAGCAAGGACATCCACGAGAAGTTCGGCTACCTGTACGCCGAGAAGGAGCTGCGGACCTGGGCCCCGAAGGTGCGCGCCCTGGCCGAGCGGACCGCACAGACCCACGTGCTGATGAACAACTGCTATCAGGACTACGCCCAACGCAACGCGGCAGAGCTCATTGGTCTGCTGAACAGCCAAAGCACCGAGCAGGCCGTCGGCCAGGTCCGCGCCTGAGCCGAGCGCGGACCTGAGGTCGATGGCCGCGATCAGCCCTCGGCTGCCACCTCGCGCAGCCTGCCGGTGGTGACGTCGTAGACGAAGCCGCGGACGGACTCCTTGCGCGGGATGAACGGGTCGTCGAGGATGCGACGGACCGACTGGCGCACGTCGTCGTCGAGGTCGCTGAACGCCTCCGCGGACCATAGCCCACTACTCAGATGGGAGTAGCGTCCTACTTACTCAATCCCCCCAGGGAGCCCGGGTCCGGATCGTCGGCGGGGACGCTGAATTCCCGTTGGCCAAGCCGATCTCGCTCAGGCCCCGGGCGAGAACGTGACGTGGATCGGGCGCATGACCCGAAAGCCGAAGCCGAGCAGCTGGGGTTGCTCGGCGTCCGGATCGAGCGCGATGTCGGGGAGGCGCTCCAGAATCCGCGACATGCCGACGGTCAGCTCCGCGCGAGCCAGCCCCGCCCCCGCACACGCCGCGACACCGATCCCGAAGGCGAGGTGCTGACGACCGTTGGCTCGCCCCAGATCGACCTCGTCGGGACGCTCGAAACGCTCCGGGTCACGGTCGCCGGCAGCCATGATCGACGCGATCATGGCACCGGCCTTCAGCTCGACACCGTCCAACTCCAGGTCGTGCGCGACCCGCCGGGTGCGGTAGTGGACAGTGCCGAACAGTCGCATCGTCTCCTCGACGAACGCGGCCATGGCCCGTTCGCCGCCAGCCTGGAGCTCATCGCGAAGGCCGGGGCGGGTGAGGGCGAGGTACAGCCCGTTCGACAGGGCCGAGCGAGTGGTCTCGGCGCCACCGCCGAAGAATCCGCGCACCAGGCAGTAGAGCTGCTCGTCCGTCCAGTGGCTGAGCGACGGATCGCGCCAGATCTGGCTCAGCACCGACTCCGACTCGACCGAGCGTCCGGCCTCGAGGTAGGGCCGTAGCAGCTCGTCCGCCGCGTAGGTCGCATCCAGAGCCTGGTCGGCCATGCTCGAGTCCTGCGACCCGACGTACGAGATGTCCTTGAACTGGTCGATGACGTCGAGATGGTGCCGAAGCTCCTCCATCCACGCGTCATCGTCCCACGGCAGCCCCAGCACGCCCGCGATGACGCGGATCGGCACCGGCCCGGCGAACTCGTCGACGAGCTCGGCTCGCCCACGCGGGGCGATCCGTCCGATGATCTCGTCCACGACGTCGAGGATGAGACCGGTGCGCCATCCGGCGATCAGCTTCGGCGAGAGGTGCTTGAGCCACCACTTGTGATGCTCCGCATGCTCCGCCCCGAGCAGTGCGCTGGGGTGCTTCTCGCCGAAGATCCGGACGTACTTCTGATCCGGGACCGCCTCCGCGGGAGCGATCGGGAGGAATGCGTCCCGATCGAGCAGCACGCGCTTGGCCGCGTCGAAGTCGGCGACCACCCAGGCGCCGGTCTTCTCCTCCCAGACCGGAGCGCCATGCCGCCTCACCGCATCGTAGTAGGCAAATGGGCACTTGTTCGCAGTGTCCACCATAGACTCGGCGACACTGGTCTCTGGCTCGATTGCTTGACTCACAGCTGTCTCGCTTCCGTCGTCGGGCGCGTCGAGGCCGCCGCCTCGCTAGACCTGCCTGGGGGCGACCGCCACTCGCAGCCCGTCCAGTGGCACCCGTGCGAGCAGCTGACAAGACAGGCGGCTGGCGGGCGTGCGCCCGAAGGCCACGGCTTCGAGCGTCTCGTTCTCCTCGTCGGAGGGCTTGTCGAGCTGGGCGATCCACGCGGGATCGACCTGCACGTGGCAGGTTCCGCACATCATCTGGCCGCCGCACTCCCCGAGGATGCCATGCACATCGTTCGCGAGGGCTCCGAGCATGAGGTTTTGCCCGGACGGCAGATCCGCGGCCAGTTCGACCCCGTTCGGCTGAACATAGACGACGCGTGGCATGCGTCTCCTCCGATGTTCACATTCAGGATGGTATAATTGTATTCCGTATACCGAGATGCCGCAAGAGGCCGGGTCCTCCCCCGGGGCATCATCAGCTACAGGAGTTCGCTGGGAGTCGAGGTCAGCGGCGGTGGCAGCATGATCCCCTGGCCGCCGTCGACCATGAGCGTCTGGCCCGTAATGAACGACGCCTCGTCGGAGGCCAGGAAGAGGTGCGCGTAGGCGATCTCGCGAGGCTTCGCCCGTCCGCTCGTCCCGGAGTTCCAGTCCGCCGGGATCTCGTCCCGCGCGATACCCATCAGCTCGGCGGTGTGCTCGAACATCTTCGTCTCGACGCGGCCCGACGACACCACGTTCACGCGGATCTGGGGAAAGAGATCTGACGCCAGCGAACGAGCCAGACCGCTCACCGCGGCTTTCGACGCCGAGTAGACCGGCAGTGCGGGGAAGCCGCGGTGCTCGGCCAGTGACGAGGTCGCGGTCAGCGCGCCCCGGCCGGCCTTTCGGATGCTGGGGATGGCGAACTTGAACGAGTAGTACACGCCGAGCCAGTTGACCCGCATGATCTCCTCCGCGTCCTCGTCTCGGACGTCGGCCAGCCTGGCGCGACCCCGCCCGTTGATGCCGGCGTTCGCCGTCATGATGTTGAGCGGCCCGTAGAGCGACTCCGTCCTGCGCACCAGGTCGACGACCTCGTCGCGCACCGTCACGTCGCAGTGGACGTAGGTGCAGTCCAGCCCCTGCCCACGCAGCGCATCGATCTCCGCGGTGCCCTCGTCGTCGCGGAAGTCGGCCGCTACCACCCGCGCACCCTCCTCGGCATAGAGGCGTACCGTCTCGAGTCCGATGCCGCTGGCGCCACCGGTCACGATGGCCACCTTCTTCGCCAGCCTGTTCACCATCTCGTCCCCTCCTCCGACATCCCGAACGGGACGCCTGGTCCCTGATCTCGCCGCTGTCGCGGCATCACGTCAGTCCCAGCGGCCCGGACAGCGCGCTTACCCGGGCCGCCAGCGTCCGCTCCTGCGCCGGCTCCAGCGCGGGTGCGGGCGGCAGCGGGTCTCCGACCGCGCTTCCCCGCCACGAGCTCAGCCATTTGACCACCGCCACATCCGAGCCCCATCTCGCGGGCCGCCCGGGCGGAGGGGTGATCGCAGCGCACAGCACGGATAGCGCCGCAGCCTCCTCCTCGCCCGCCACGCCGGGATCGCTGAACGGTCGCCACGCGGGTGACTCGAGCAGCTGGCTCACGATGTCGGGGACGGGATGACCGTCCCAGGTCCTCGGCCCGGTCATCTCGAGCGCGGGCACGACGCCGGTCACGCCGGGCAGGCCGGCCAGCCGCTCCGCGTCGAGCCGATCGCCCGCGGTCGTGACCCATCCGACGACCGTCGGCGCTTGGATCCTCCCGGCGACAAGCTCGATCCAGTCCTCGGCGAGTGCGACCGAGCTCGACCACTCGTGTGGTGCGGCCAGATAGCACAGGTCGGCTCCAGCGCCGATGGCGATCTCCGCCAGCGCCACCGCGTCACCGATCGCGTCGCAGGTGACGTCGACCACGACCGGGCAGCGCCGCCCGGCCAGTGACGTCACGGTCTCGATGCACGCCCGCCGCTCCTGCGAGGACAGGGCCCAGGGTTCCATCCACGACGAGACCGCGAGCGCCACCGGCGCCGGCGACACGAGGTGCTCGACGTGCTCGGCCAGCGCGCCGCGATCCAGTCCCGCCGCGCCTCGCGGAGCAAGGGCGTACACAATGGGTCCCTCTGTCCCGAAGGGGGTGTCAGATGCCGCCAATGATCCGCACCTGCCGGTTCCATGGCTCCTCGACGCCCCATCGCTCGACGTAGGGCGCCAGTCCGGTCAGGATCCGGCGCTTCTGCGCGGTGCTCGGCTCGGCGAGGGGCCTTGTCGGCGGACCGGCGGGGAGCCCCATCGCCTGCTGCCAATAGCGCGTCTGCGCCAGCGGATGCGCCGCATGTTCCACGTCGAGCGCGGAATGCGCGTAGACCGACTCCCAGAGGGCGCGCAGGGGCTCGATCCGGTCGAAGAGCTCCTGCGCGGCCTCCATCTCTCCCGCGTGAGCGAGCGCGATGTAGTCGCGGATCGGCGTCCACCGCGCCGTCTGCATCAGCAACGAGGCGGTACTGGTCATCAGGATCGGCTGCCCGTACGCCTCCCAGGCTCGGAGCTGGTGTCGCTCGAAGGGATCGCTGACCAGGATGCGGTCGCCCACCGCTCGGTGCAGCTCGACCGAGCTCTCGAAGGTGCCCGCGCCGTTGAGCACCGCCACGACCTGAGGCTGATCCGCCAGCTCGGAGACGGCGCCCGCCCGCAGAAGTATGCCCGAGTGCGCGCTGTTGTAGATGACAATCGATATGTCCATCCCGGTGCGGTCGAGCACGGTGTGGAACCAGCGCAGCGCCGACGCCTCCGTCGCCGCCCACTCGAACGGGCAGTTGAGCAGCGCGAAGTCCGCACCGATCGCTCCGGCGTGACCGACAAGGTCGATCGTCGTCCCGACGCTGTGTGCGGTGGCGTACACGGCGACCGGCACGCGACCGCCCACCGTCTCGGTCATGAGCTCCACCAGCTCCTTGCGCTGTTGAAGGGACTGGGCCCACGGATCGGCGAGGAGGCTGTGCGAGATCGTGCCGACACGGAGCTCGGCGCAGTGGTCCATCAGCCGGACCCAGCCTTCACGATCGAACACGCCGGAGTCGGTGTAGGTCGCGTGCGGCGCCAGCCAGATCCCCGAGGTGCCGATCCGCGTCGCTTTCGCCGGCAGCGCACGCGCGCTCACTGCCCGGACACCGTGCGCCGCAGGCGCCGTTCCGCGACCGTTCGTGCTCGACCGGCGGCCCGGCGGATCAGTCCGGCCAGCCCGGCAGGCGCCGCGACGATGAACACGACGACCAGCAACGCGTACACGATCACGGCGTACCGAGCGCCGTTCAGCGACGCCTGGTTGGCGCCGAGGACAGCGCTCACGGCGTCCTGCATGACGAACGGCAGCGCCGTGAAGATGGCCGCCCCGAGTACCGCGCCGAAGACGCTGTCGAGCCCGCCGACGAGGACCATCGCCAGGAACTGTATGGCGAGGATCAGGGTGAACTGCTCGCTGGAGACCTGGCCTGCGACATAGGCCGTCAGCGCCCCCTGCAGACCCAGCAGGAAGGACGAGGCACCGAAGGCCAGCATCTTGTAGGCCGTCACGGGAACCGCCTGGGTACCGGCGATCGCCTCCTGGTCCCTGATGAGGCGCAGGGCGCGACCCGTCCGTCCGCTGGCCAGCCGGGAGACGGCCAGGATGACGACGGTGACGACACCGCAGAGCAGCCATGCCCACTTCGATTGCGTGTTCGTCCCGGTGAGGCCGAACACCGCAGGAAGGCTGAACCCGGCCGGTCCCGCGTCCGGCGTGTCCTGCTGGTACTTGTCGACCACGAACACGATGACGTAATGGGCGGCGATCGTCCCCAGCCCGAGCGCCAGGCCCCGCAGCCGGATCGCGGGCAGCGCCACGATGAGGCCAAGGACCGCCGCCACGAGCGCGCCCCCGAGGGCGCAGACCACGAACGGCATGCCGGACCGGTCGAACCAGACCGCGCTGAACGCGCCGGCGGCGAGGAAGCCCGCGCTTCCCGCGGACACTTGTCCCGTGGTCCCCATCAGCAGGCTCAGCGCGAGCGAACCGATGCACATGAGCAGGAAGGTGTTGTAGACGAAGACGTTGTGGTCGGCTTGCGTGCTCGTGACGTAAAGCGTCACCAGCGCGATGAGCACGATCACGGGAGCCCCGAGCCGGGTGAGCACCGTGACGACACGGGCAGCGCGCCACTCATGCGATGGGGCCACGGGCGCCGTGGCGACGCTGTCCAGAGGCTGTGTCATATCTTCACGACCTCCTTGGTGCCGAACAGGCCACGCGGCAGGACGAGCAACAGCACCAGCAGGAAGCTGTAGGTAGCGGCGTTCACGTACTGCCCGCCTATGTAGACAGTGATGAATCCCTGGATGACCCCGACGATGAGCCCGCCGACGACGGCGCCCTCAAAGCTGTCGAGGCCACCGAGCACCATGGCCGGGATGGCGATGAGGGCGACGCCGCTCATCGAGGAGTCGACCACGGTCGTGCTGCCGTAGAGCACCCCGGCGAGCGCGGCCAGGATGCCGGCCACGACCCAGGAGCCGACATACAGCGAGCGCACCTGAATGCCTCCCTGGCTGGCGAGCACCGGATCCTGACCCGCCGCCCGCACCTGGATGCCGAGCCGGGTGTACCGCAGCGCCGCGATGAACACGAGTGCGAGCAGCACGCCGATGCCGGCGATGATGAGCTCGCTCTGCCCGACCCTGACGCCGAAGATGGCGACCGCGCCCTTCGGCATGCCGGGGATGGAGACGACGTAGCTGGGTGCGGAGAAGTAGAGCGACATCGCCGCGTCGAGCAGCTGCCCGAGGACCAGCGTGGCGACGAAGGCCACCCAGTGGGGCTGCCCCACCGTCCTCTTCAGCACCAGCACGTAGAGCACGACGGCCACGATGCCCGCGACGGCCAGTCCGATCAGTAGGCCGAGGACGAAGGGACCACGCGAATGCTGCTGCCAGGACGCCAGGACGAAGGCGCCGAGGAGCATCAGCTGTCCGTGCGCCAGGTTGAAGGTACCGGTCGTGCGATAGACCAGCACGAGGCCAAGCGCGATCAAGGCATAGGTCGCGCCCAGCGGCAAGCCTCCGAAGACGGCCAAGAGGACGTTGTCCACTACGTGCTCCTTCCGCCGCTGCGGGAGTCTGCGACCGCGCCGACCAATGCGGCCCGGAACTCGTCCGAATCGAGCACGTCGGCCGTGGGTCCCTGGGCCACGACCTCACCGGCCTGAAAGCCGATGACTCGTGAGGCGGAGTTGCGGACGAGATCCATGTGGTGCTCGACCATGAGGATGCTGATGCCACCGCCCTCGCGCAGTCGCCGAAGGATCTGCTCCATGGTCGCCTGCTCGTTCTTGTCGAGCCCGGAGGTGGGCTCGTCCAGCAGCAGGACCGACGGCTCGCTCGCCAAAGCGCGGGCGATGTCGACAAGCTTGCGGGGCCCGTACGGGACGTGGCTGGTCTCCAGGTCGGCGATCTCCGTGAGTCCCATGAATTCGAGGACTCCACGGGCCTGCTCCTCGCGCTTCCGCTCGCTTCGCGCGACGGTCCGCCAGCGCAGCAGGTGCCCGAGGACGCCATAGTCGCGCGACGGGAAGGCGCCGACCATCACGTTCTCGACGACCGTCAACGCGTCGATCAGCGGAGGGTTCTGGAAGCTCCGCCCGATCCCGCGCGATGTCCTGCGGGCGGCCGACATCTGGTCGATGCGCTCGCCGTGGAGCCGGACCACGCCGCGCGCCTCGCGCCGCAACAGTCCGGAGACGGCGTTGAGCAGCGTGCTCTTGCCGGCGCCGTTCGGCCCGACCACCGCGACGATCTCGCCCTGGTGGACATGCGCCCGGACGTCGGCGAGAGCACGGTTACCGCCGAACTGGACGCCGACGCCGTCCAATTCGAGGACTGGCGCCTCCGTTGGCTCAGGCGTCGACATAGCCCGCCACCAGCAGTTCATTCCCGACGAAGGACTCGCTCGCACCGGCGACTCTCACCTGGCCCGACGCGAGGAGCACGCAGTGATCGGCGACGTCGAGGGCGTTCCTCGTGCTCTCGTCCACCATGATCACCGCGCTCCCCGACCTCGAGATTCCCTTGATCGCCTCGAAGAGCGGCTCGTGCAGACTGTGATGCAGACCGAGCGTCATCTCGTCGATGATCAGGAGCTTCGGATCCGACATCAGCGCCCGGCCGATGGCGAGCATCTGCTGCTGTCCGCCGCTCAGCCGGCCGGCGAGTTCGCGCCGCCGGTCGGCCAGGGTCGGGAACAGGCCGAAGACTCGCTCCTCCACGGCCGCCTTGGCGGCGCCGCGCGGCATCTGCGCGCCCAGTGCGTTCAAGTTCTCCGAGACTGACAGGTTCGCAAAGACCTTGCGCCGCTCGGGAACAATGCACACGCCCCGCTTGCAGATCTGATGCGGCTCCCAGTTCGTGATGTCCTGCGAGCCGAGCCGGATCGTGCCGGCCTGCACACGCGCCCCCTCCGAGCGGAGGAAGCCGCTGATCGCGCGGACCGTGGTCGTCTTCCCGGCGCCGTTGGCGCCGAGCAGGGCCACGATCCTGGCGGTCCCGACCGTGAACGAGACGTCCCGGACGCCGAGCGCGCCGTTCTTGTATCTGACACGCAGGTTCGACACCTCGAGCAGGGCCTCATCTGCGGGATCTTCGTGGTCGCGCACCGCCGTCGCACCGGCGGTGGGCGCGTGCTCTGGTGTCACGTCAAGGTCTCCCTGATTTCCGGGGCCGCTCAGCGGGTCGCGATCGGTTGTCCGACAGGAACACTCTTCCCCTGCGACGCGTCCCATTTGAAGAACTGGATCGTCCCCTGCAGAACGTGGCTGGAGTCGGTGAACTGCGCCGTGCCGAACGGGATGTCGCCCGGAGCGCGGATCGGGCCCGCGGAGGCCATTGCGGCGGGAAGCGACTTCGCGTCGCAGTCCGCCCCGCACTTTTCCAGTCCGGCTTTCAGCGAGTAGGCGAGCATGTAGCCCTTCGAGAAGTAGATCCCGGCCTTGGCCGCGCCGGTGGTGCCGTACTTCTCCGCCGCAGCCATCAGCGGGCTTCCGTCGACGGCCGTGTTGAACTCACGTGGTCCGCGGTAGTCGGCGCCGACCTCGGCCGCCTTCTGGAGTGTGGCGTCGTCATTCGCCCCGGTACCACCGAAGATCGGGCCCTTGTAGCCCGCCTTCGACAGCGCGGCGATCTCGATCGCGGTGCCCACCGGAGTGTCGGTGGCCATGATCGCGTCCGGCGGGTCCTGCATGATCTTGCCGGCCTCGCTGGTGAACGACGCCAGGGCGGAGTCGGTCTTCAGCCACTGCGTGACCGTGCCGCCGGCCTGCGTGACGAGGTCGTGCACCTGCTGGCCGTACTTGACCGTGGTCGCGCTGTTGTAGGTGATGATGGCGATCTTCCTGCCCGTCAGGCTGCCGCCGAACTCGGTCTGGATCGCGTTGGTGTAGGCCTTGCCCGCCTCGTGGCTGCCCAGGGTGGCCGAGAAGTAGTACGGCTTGGGCGGCGTGCTCTGAGCATCGTCGTTGGTGACCGTCAGCGTCGTGAGCTGCGCCGATCCGAGGATGCTGGCCACCGAGGCGACCTCCGTCGAGACCATGCTGATGGCGATCGCGATCGGCTTCTGTCCGACGGCCTGACGCACCGCCGTCTGGACGCCTGCCGGGGTCGACTGTGTGTCGATGGCGGGAAGTAAGGAGATCTTCTTCCCGTTGACGCCACCCGCGTCGTCGATCTCCTTGATCGCAGTCTGGAAGCCCGCCACACCCGGCGAGTTGACCGCCTGCTGCACACCGGACAGATCTCCGAGGATGCTCACCGTATAGTCGCCACCGGCTCCCGAACCGTTGTCGGCCGTGTCGGAGCTGTCACCGCCGCAAGCGGCAACCGTGCCCAGCAGCGCCGAGACGGCCAGCGCAGCGACTGCCCTACCGCGGCCTGACCGCGCAGTTCGTGCGTACACCTGTTGAGTCCCTTCTTTGGGCTCCGCAGCAGCGGCGCCGGTCCGAGATTTCCACTACGCGGCACGAAGAAGATGGATGCGGCATACGGTATACAGGATATGCCTATATGGCAAGCATCACATCCAGCGCGGTCATCGGGTTGTGCGATGGGCCGATCCGCCGCTCCCCCGGGCGGCCAGCCCGGTGCCCGATGCGGGAAGTGTCCACTGTGGAGGCGGCATCGCGGCCCACGTAATGCGCGCGCCCACACGCCGGTCGGGGAAGCCTTACGTGAGGATGCCGGTCATGAGATCGCCGGGAGGACGTGGTCGGCGATGATCCTGGCGTTGCGCAGCCGGTGCTCGTTGCTCTCGCCCCACAGTGCGAAGACGATGTTGCGCACGCCGTACTCGGAGACCTCCTGGATCCGCTCGACGAGGCGGCCTGGCGGACCGGCCAGGACCTGTCGCTGTGCGATCCAGTCGGTGAGACCGAGCCGGTCCAGCAGCGCACCGTTGTAGCCCAGCTCGTACTTGCCGTGCTCCGCGGGCCGAAACTCGCGCTGGAACTCCGCGACCGCGCCGAGCAGATGCTCAGGCACGCCCTTCTCCTTGGGGTACTTGAAGATGGAGTTGATCCGCATCGCCAGGTAGAACTTGAGCCGGTCGATCGCCTCCGCCTCGGTGTCGGCCACCATCGTGGTGGGGATGTGCCACACGTCGACTGCCGAGGCGTCCCGCCCGCCCGCCGCCGCCCCCTCGGCGAGACCGGTCTCCAGCTGCGTGACGGCATCGCGACTGATCCCGTACGCGGTGACGACGCCGTCCGCGATCTCCCCCGCGAGCCGCGCGCTCTTGGGTCCCGAGACATCAAGATAGAGCGGGACCGGGCTGGGCTCAAAGCCCCAGATGCTCAGCCGGTGGCCCTGGTAGTCCACCTCCTCGCCCGCGCATAGTCCCTTGACCGCCAGGGCATACTCGCGGAGCTCGGCCAACGTGGCCGGCTTGCGGCCGTACTGGCGGAGACTCGCGGTGACCACACCGCGACCGGTCCCGAGGCCGAAGAAGGCCCGCCCGCCCGAGACCCAGTTGGTCATCATGATCTCGCCCGCCGCGACCGTCGGGTTCTTGGACGCCGGTGTCGCCATCACGGGTCCCACCATCGCGTGGGTGGTGTGCTCCGCGGTCAGTGCGAGCCCGCCGCACATGCCGTTCTCCATCGCGTCCGAGGTCCCCGCGATGTGGAGCAGACCCATCGCCTCCAGCTCTCGCAGATACCTGATCTGCTCCGCCAACGAGGTCGCGTAGGTCGTGCCGTTACTCGTGTGCCCGATGCCTGCGAGCGCGGACAGGCGTACTTTCGTCATCGAAGATCTCCTGCCGTTAGTCTGTATACCGTATCTAAATTTTTCGGCAAGGCAATGGGTCAGCACGCCTGGTGGCCCAGCGCTAGCGGTGTTACGGTATCCCGTATTCCAGGTGTCGACCGCCGAGCCCAAACCTTCTCTACCAGGACGTAGTGATACGCCGTGGCTGACTGCTGATCACCGGAAGGATGGCCACATATGCGATACGAGCGCTCTGAGGCCCGCGCTTGGGCGCGTGAGTCACTCCATGACTACATGGTCGTGCTGACGACCCCGTTCGACGAGAACCTCGAGATCGACGAGGCAGGTCTCCGCTCCAACGTGAACCACCTCGTCGCCCTCGAGTGCGTCGGCTCCCTCTATGTCGGCGGGATCTACCAGGAGGCGCAGTCGCTCACGTTCGCTGAGCAGAAGCGCGTCATCGAGATCGTTCTCAGCGAAGTCGCCGGCCGCAAGCCGGTCATGGTGAACACCGGCATGACGGCCATCGCCGAGACCGTCGAGTTGACGCAGCACGCGCAGGAGCAGGGCGCCGACCTGGCCATGATCTTCCCGCCGCTCCTCGGTGCTCGCACGCGCCAGGGCGTCATCGACTACTACCGGACGGTCGCCCGCTCGGTCGACATGGGGCTGGCCCTCTACAACACCACGCTCAAGGAAAACGGCTTCTACATCGACGTCTCGATGCTCGAGGAGATCCTCAACGAGGAGAACTACTGCGCGCTCAAAGAGGCGTCGTTCAGCCCGAGCACCTACCTCGACACGCTCCAGCGGCTGGGCAAGGACATCGTCGTCAGCTGCCCGGTCGAAGAGTGGTGGATCTACGGCCGGACGATGCTGCCCGACTACGCGGCAGACGTGCTGCTCGCGACGTCGCGCCCGCTGTATCTCCAGACCGACAAGAAGCCGTACCTCAGCAACTTCCTCGACGCCGCACGCTCCGGCAACTCTCGCGATATCGCCGCCGCGCTCCAGCAGGTGCTGAAGGTCGCCGACCCGATCCACAACAGCTCACTCAAGACGGGCTCCCACAACCCAGCCCTCACGAAGGCGGTCACCGAGATGATGGGCATGGTCTCGGGGCCGGTGCGTCCACCGCTGAGCTGGCCGGAGCCGGCGGCGCTCGCCGAAGCGCGCGAGGCGCTCGAGGCCGCCGGCCTGATCGACACGTACAGAGCGCCATCCGCGACGTCCTGACAGCGAGCGACGCGATGCACCGGGCAGGACTTCTCACCCACGAGGTTGGTTTTGGCTGAGTTCACCTTCGCGCCGCTGACTCCGCCGGCGTTTCTCGAGCGTTCGCGTTCGGCGTTCGCCACCCGTACGGCAGTCGTCGACGGTGAGCGCCGCCTGACGTACGCCGAGCTGTCCGACCGGGTGGACCGGGCAGTGTCGGCCCTGGTCGCCTCCGGCATCCTGCCCGGCGACCGGGTGGCCGCCCTGTGCGCCAACAGCCACGTCATGCTCGAGCTGCACAACGCCGTGCCCGCACGGGGGGCCGTGCTGGTCTCGGTCAACGTCAGACTCTCCGTCGAGGAGATGTGCTACATCGTCGAGCACTCCGGCTCGTCGCTGCTCGTCGCAACGCATGAATTCGAGAAAGCCGCCCGGGAGGTCGGCCGGCGCACCGGGGTGGCGACGATCGTCGAAGGTGCCGGCAACGAGTACGAGCAATGGCTGGCGGCCGCCGATCCCGACCCCTCGCACCGCGTCCAGGTCGACGAGCGCGATCCCCTCGCGATCAACTACACCTCCGGCACCACCGGCCGGCCCAAGGGGGTCGTGTACCACCACCGCGGCGCCTATCTCCAGGCCACGGCCATGGCCTATCACGCCCGCCTCGGCCCGGGCAGCAGGTACCTCTGGACGCTGCCGATGTTCCATTGCAACGGATGGTGTTTCACCTGGGCGGTGACCGCGGCCGGGGGAACACACGTGTGCCTGCGCGGCGTCGATACGGAGCGGATCTGGCAGCTCCTTCGCGGCGAAGGCATCACGAACTTCAGCGCCGCCCCGACCGTACTGACCATGATCGCCGAGGCCTCCTCGGCGGCGCCGCTTCCTGACCGCGTACACGTCGACACCGGCGGGGCACCGCCTTCGCCCGCGCTCCTCGCCAGGCTCGAGCCGCTCGGCCTGGACGTGACTCACCTGTACGGCCTCACCGAGACGTTCGGCCCGGTTGCCATCAACGAGTGGCAGCCCGAATGGGACGGGCTGGACACCGCCGAGTCGGCGCGCCTTCGGGCCCGCCAGGGGGTGGGCAACATCGTCACGCGTCCGCTCAGGATCCTGGATGCCGACGGTGAGGACGTGCCGGCCGACGGCGTGACGATCGGCGAGCTGGCCGTCTCCGGGAACGAGGTCATGCTCGGCTACTACCGCGACCCGGCCGCCACCGAGGCGGCCACGAGATCGGGATGCTTCCTGACCGGCGACCTGGCCGTGATGCACCCCGACGGCTACGTCGAAATCCGCGACAGGAGCAAGGACATCATCATCTCGGGCGGTGAGAACATCGCATCCGTGGAGGTCGAGCAGGCCATCGACTCTTATCACCATGTCGTTGAGTCCGCCGTGGTCGGGCTACCCGACCCGAAGTGGGGCGAGGTGCCGGTGGCGTTCGTGACCCTCCGCGAGGGTGCCGTCGTTGACCCGAGCGAGATCGTGCGACACGTGCGTCAACGTCTCGCGGGGTTCAAGGTGCCGCGAAAGGTCGTCTTCACCGCACTTCCCAAGACTCCGACCGGGAAGATCCAGAAGAACGTTCTTCGCCTCTCCGCGCGAGAGCAGGCAGACCAGGGCCGCGCGAACTGAGCGGCGCCGGACCCGGTCCGGGTTACCGGCTGTCCTGCTCCGCGAACTGGCGCCTGAGCTCGGACTTGCGGATCTTCCCGGTAGTCGTCATCGGCATCGACTCGACGATCTCCACCCGTTCAGGAAGCTTGAACTTCGCCAGACCCCGCTCAGTCAGGTAGGCGCAGACCTCGGCCAAGGACAGCTGTTCACCCTCGACGAGCACGAGGACGGCGCAGCAGCGCTCGCCCAGCCTCGCGTCCGGATAGCCGACGATCGCCACGGACTCGATCGCGGGGTGGACGATCAGGAGCTCCTCCACTTCGCGAACACTGATGTTCTCTCCGCCGCGGATGACGATGTCCTTGATCCGGCCCGTGACGCGCAACATCCCGGCCTCGTCGATCACGCCGAGATCGCCGAAGTGGTACCACTCGCCGTCGAACGCGCTCCGGGTGAGCTCGGCGTCGCCGAGGTAGCCGAGAAAGACCTGCGGACCCCGGGTGACGATCTCCCCTTCGCGGCCGCGGGGCAGTGGCTCGCCGAGCTCGTCCACGATTCGCACGCTGACGCCGGGCAACGCCACCCCGTCGGAGGCTTGGAGATCTCCCGCCATGCCGGGAAGGGTCGTGGTGGTGATGTAGGTCTCGCTGGCACCGAAGACCGAGATGAGCTCGGCGCCGAACGCCTCGCGCACCGCAGGACCGAGGTGCCGCGGGATCGGAGCGCCGCCCGACCCGAGGTACCGCAGCGACCTTCCGGACCGCGGCCGGCGACGCTGGGCCTCGATGAGGTCGAGGATGAACGGAGTCGCGGCGAGCGTGTAGGTGCAGCCGTGAGTGTCGATGAGGTCGAGGGCCACGCCCGGGTCCCACTTGTCCTGCAGGACCAGCGGGACGCCCGCGTACAGCGCCGTCCGGAGCCCCCATTGGATGCCGGACGCGTGGCAGAGCGGCGAGGGCATGAACACCCCGTCGCCGGCGTCGAGGCCCAGCACCCCGGTGATGAAGGAACGCAGGCCGAACATCGTGGACTGGTGGCTGTGCACCGCGGCCTTGGGCAGCGACTCCGTCCCCGAGGTGAAGGTGATGGTGTCCCAGTCCGTCGCCTCGACAACGACCTCGGGCAGCCCGACGTCGTACGCCGGATCGTCGACGATGCCCTCATAGGGGCGCTCTCCACCACGTACCGAGATGATCTCGATGACGTGGTCCAGCCCGTCCGATGCCTCGACCGCGGTCCGGTACGGCGACGACCCGCGGTTCTCCGCCGCGGCGAAGACGAGCCGGCTCCGCGCGGTGCTCAGCACGTGGCGAAGCTCGTTCCGGCCGACCCTCGGGAGCACGGGATTCACCACGCCGCCGACGAGGCCCACCGCCGCGTGGATCACGACGAACTCGCGCCAGTTGGGCACGGCCAGCGTCACCACGTCGCCCCGCGCGACGCCACTGCGGTGCAGGTATGCCGCCAAACGACGCGCTTTCCGCATGACCTCGGCCCGAGTCAGCGCACCGGTCTCGTCCACGACGGCCACGCCGTCGGACGGCAGCGGGCGACGTAGCAGGTCGAGCCAGGTCGCCTTCGTCCAGTGCCCTTCCCGCTCGAACTCCGCCCTGATCTCCCGGGTCACCCAGGTCGTGACGCCAGGACGCGGGTCCACCACCGAATCCGTCACGTCGGCGCCTCCATCATCCTGCCGGCGTGACCATGGTCATCGTCACGCTCTATTCGATGTTGGAGAATACGGTATACAACTTCCGCCGGGAGTTCCAGAGCCCCGAATACCGCGGCGGCTTGCCGGTGGCTGACGCCGGCTCACGCCGTGTACAGGTCCCGGTGCTGGGCGACGAACTCCTCGACGGATTCGGCGGGCTCGCCGGTGACCTCCAGCACCGTGCCGGTCAGGCGGTCGTACCGGTTCTCGCGGTGCAGCCGGGCCATCGTGGTCACGTGCTCCTCGACGTGCGCCCCGAGCCCGGCGTGCTCGACCACCTCCTCGGCCCACGCCTGCGGCGGGACGTCGACGTACGTCACCGGCCGGCCGAGCGCGCGGGAGTACGCCGCGGCGACGCCGTTCATGTCCTGCGACCGGGGGCCGGTCAGCTCGAGCACCCGGCCGATGTACGGCGCCGGATCGGTGAGGACCGCGGCGACGACCCGGGCGACGTCGACGGAGGCGATCGGCGACGTGCACCCCTTCCCGAACGGGAGCCGGATGGTGCCGTCGTCGGCGACGGAGCGTGCGGCCAGCGTGGTGAACAGCGGAGACTCCAGGAAGATCGTCGGGCGCACGTACACCATCGGCAGCCCCGACCATCCCAGGATCTGCTCCGCGAGCCAGTGCAGCCGCTGATGATGCGACTCGGCCGTGCTGAGCACGTCCATCTGGGACACGGTCATCTGTGAGATGGAGACGAGCGCCTCCAGGTCGCCCTCGGCGCGGGCCACCGTCGCGACGGTGGCGGCCGCCTCGAGGTAGGAGGGGGCCACGCTCATGCTGAAGTACATCCTGCGGACCCCGTCGAGGGCCGCCGCGACGTCCGTGGGCCGGGTGAGGTCGCCGGCGACGACCTCGGCGCCGAGCGCGCGCAGGGCGTCGGCGCGCTCGTCGTCGTGGTGCACCATCGCGCGCACGGCCAGGCCGCGCCGGCGCAGCATCGCCACGACCTGCCGGCCCACGCCGCCGACTCCCCCGCCGGCCCCCGTCACCAGCACGGGCTCAGTCTCGGCCATCGTCTGCCTCCCCGGTCGTCGCTGCGCGTCGCCGGTCCGCGCCGGCGCCGAGCGGCGACTACCCCGATCGCCGGGGGTCTACCTGGAACTTCGCCGCGCCGCCGCGCAACATCCCCCGCATGGTGCGGCCCGGCCGGGGTAGCGGCACGCGGCGTGCATCGGTTCCTCGGTCGGTTCCTGGGGCAGTGCGCCGCGCTCGTCGGGCCGGCGGTATCCGCGGTGCGGCAGCGGCGGTACGACCGGCTCTGGCTGGGTCCGGCCGCGGCGCTGCTCGTCGCCGGCCTCGCCGTCGCGGTGCGGACCGGACCGGGAAGGGCGTTCGTGGCCCGCTGGGGCGTCACGCACCCGGATGACCCGCTGCTCGCCACGGTGTGGCGCCTGCCGCTGTCCATGTTCGCCCCGGCCGCGCTGCTGCCGTTCTGGTTCGCGGTGCTGCAGGTGCTCATCGTGTACTGCGTGACGCAGGCTGCCGCCGGCACCTGGCGCACGATCGGCGTCGCGTTCGCCGGGCACGCCCTCGCCACGCTGTCGGCGCCGGCCTGGATGCTGGCCGGGCCGCCGGTCGGCGTCGGACATGCCCTCGCCCACTACGCCGACGCGGGCCCGTCGGCGTCGGTCGTGGCGTTGCTGGCGTACCTCGCGGTCACCCGCCGCGTCGCCTGGGCCGCGGCCGCCCTGATCGCCTACCACGCCACGGAGGTCGCCCTGATCCCCGGGCTGACGCCGCGCGAGCACCTGGCCGGCACCCTCGTCGGGGCGTG
>NZ_JBEPDB010000069.1:0-50989 GCF_040300025.1 Dactylosporangium sp. NPDC000555
GAGGAGCCGCTGGCCGCGTACATCGCAGCCGGGCTGCGTAAGCACGGCTGCGCCGTGGATGTGGCCCACGACGGTCGGCAGGCGCTGGACAGATGTGACATCGCTCCGTATGACGTGGTCGTCCTGGACCGGGATCTTCCCACCGCCAACGGCACCCGCGGGGCCGGGCTCGGCCTGTCCATCGTCCGCGCGGTCGTCACCGCACACGACGGAGAGATCTCCGCCACCGCCCAGCCGACCGGCGGCATGGACATCGCCGTGCACCTGCAGGCCCCTGCTTCCGGGTGACGCTTCGGTTGAGAGCTGTGCGTGCCGCTCAGCGTGATCCCTGCAGCCGTCGTAGCCGGCCGAGTAGTCCCGGCCTTGTCGACCGCCTCGCTGCGGATGCCCTTCTGGCCACCGACGCATTGACCCATGGTTCGACCCAGTCCAGGAACATGACCGGTGCCCCAACGAGTTCACGAGAGCGTGGATAGCTGGACCCGTTGCCTGCCGGCAGCCATCTGTACTCGTGCGGGCCTCCTTGGCGGGACCAGTCGTTGTCCCACACGGTTCCGACACGGTCGCCGGTGACCACCATGATGGTGCGGAACGTGCAGCCGTGCTCGGCGATGATCAACGCACCGTCGACCAGCGAGTCGGATGCATCCTCATGCTCGTACCTGCCGGCGCACGCACCGTCGACCATCGTGAACGGTCGACGGACGTACGCGAACTCATCCCTGGCGAAATTGAGGCCCGGCAGGCGCCGCGGTTCTACCAAGCCGCCCCATCCCTGCCCGAGGTCCGCGCCGAAGGCGAGCATGAACGCGCGGTATTCCGCCGGGAGCGCCACCCCCAACTGGGCCTCCACCGCATCGAGGTTCTTGACCGTGACCGGCGTCGACGGCGGGCCGTATCCGCCGCCGCCGATGGGGCGGCCCCGCGCCTGCGCATCGAGGTCCCGGCGACGAAGCTCGGCGGCGATGTCCGCCAGGCGTTGGATGTCCATGTCGGGGCTCCCGTACTCCTGCCGGTCAGTTCCTATCCGGGACCGCTGATGGCTGGGCCGCTGATCTGCAAGGAGAGACCTTCGGGCGAGTCTATTGTCGCGACGTTCAGGCGCGCGACACCGGCTAGAGGTTACGACGGGGCTTCCAGGGTCACCACCAGGCCGTCCACGCAGCCGGCTGAACACGTCGATCGCCGTCGTCAGGTACGGCCGGCCGATCGGCAGACGGTGCCACTCGTCGACCACGATCAGAGTTCGCCGCCGACACAGATGACGGCCGGGTTGTAGCGGGTCACCACCTCGCAGACCGTGTCGCGGTCTGCGGCTGAGGGTCGGCGTGAAATCCGAGACCGGCGGGCCGCCCGCGCTCCCGGTGTCGCACCCACCTTTCGGGTGGTCGGGTATCCGACCACCCGAGGCCGGTCACCTCGGTGAGCCGTCGCATGGCCTGCTGTCCCCGCTGGTCGGCCTCGGATGCCCGTAGTGGGCGCAGGCGTGCTCGTCAGCTTGGCCAGTTCGACGGTGATGCACCAAGCGCGCGGCCCAGTAGGGTTGGACCGGTGATCGTCGTGCACGGCCTGGTGACCCCGGACGGAAGGCTGGCCTGCTGGGCCGAGACCACTGACGCACCGATCCTCCAGCGCGTCCCCACGCCGGCCGGCCAAGCCCCCCGGACCGCTCCCCCGGACTCCACCACTCCTCTCGCGCCGGTATCTTCGGCCGCTTCTCTCGCGCCGACCTCCACCGCAGACAGCACCGACGAGCTGGCCGCGCCCATCGACGGCGGCGGCGCACACCCTGGACCACGCCGCTCCCACCGGGACGTCCCCGCCCCGCACCCGTTCGCCGTCCTCCCTGCGCTCCCCGGCACCGTCACGACCGCCGACCTGTTGCTGCCGTCGACCCCCACCCGCCCGGCCGCGTCCCCGGAACTCGCCGAGCACTTGCCCACGACCCGCTCGCACGCCCAGCCGGCCACCCGCCGCCAGACGACGTGGACGGTCCCGATCGTCGTACTGCCCACCGGAACCGACCCCGAGGCCATCCTGACGACCACCCCGGACCTCCGCCCCGGCTCGTCGATCGGCTACCTGGCCGACGTGGCATCCTTCGCCGCGAGCCTGGTCGACCGCGGCCGCGTCCTGCCCACGCTCACCACCGAGCTCGCGCCCACGGCGGCCACCGATGCTCCGGCCGGCGGTGGGTCCACAGGGCGCGGCGCGGCGGTCCGGTCCACGGCCGGCGCCGAACGTTCACGGCCCGTCGCCGGCCCGGCGGCGCGTTGGCGCCCGGCGCTGTGGGGCGCCGACGCCGCGACGTTCGAGGCCCTGTGCCGCGCCATGCCCGGCGTGGTCCGGGCGGCGGCTCCGTGGCCGGTCGATGCAGCGACTCGGACCGCCCTCGACGTGACGGTCGACGCCCTGGTCCGGGCCCGCCTGCGCAACCGCCCCCTGCTCACGGACGGCCAGGTCCGCCACGACACGGTCGTACGCGCCTGGCTCGCGGCCCTCACCGCCCCCGACGCCCGCCTCCGCGCGGCCGTGACGGCGACGGGTCCCGCAGATCGTCCCACCCTGGACCGGACTGACCGCGCTGACCGGGCCGGCCCCGCCGAGCACGGCGAACGCACCGGCGAAGCCCCGACCGGCGCCCCCGGACCGCGTGCCGCTTCCCATCGCGCGCCGCAGGGATCGGCCGGCGGCAGCGCGACGCCACCCGCAGCAGTCACGACCGCCGCCGCGCAAACCCCCGTCGCCGCGCAGGTCCCTGCGGCAGCGAAAGCCGTCGGGGCGGCGGAAGCCGCCGCTGGCGGGTCCTCGGTGGCGATCCCCGAAGGGCCCGAGGTGGCGCGCCTGCGCGAGGTCGTCGAGCGGTGGTCGGGCAGCGGGCGGCCCGCGCCCGTGCGGACGTGCTTCCGCCTCACCTACGTCGAGGACCCCGACGACGAGGCGGCGGCCACGGCGGCGCAGGACGACGGGGTGTGGTTGGTGGAGTTTCTGCTGCAGCCCGCCGATGAGCCGGGGCTGCTCGTGCCGGCCGAAGACGTGTGGCACGACGCGGCGTCGCCGCTGTTCCGGTGGGTGGACTACCCGCAGGACGTGCTGCTGGCGGATCTCGGCCGGGCGAGCCGCCTGTGGCCGGACCTCGACGACGCGTTGCGGGTGCCGCGGCCGGTGTCGCTGCGGCTGGACACCGCCGGCGCGTACCGTTTCCTGACCTACGCGACCCTGCTGCACGACGCCGGCTTCGGGGTGCTGCTGCCGGCGCAGTGGCAGCGCCGCCAGGAACTGGGCCTGACGTTGACGGTCCGCAGCCGGCAGCCGGCGGCGCCGGTGCTGCGCGACACAACCGCGAACCGGGACGCGATCGTCGCCTACCGGTGGGGGCTGGCGATCGGCGACGAGTTTCTCAGCGAGGCCGACCTGGCCGAGCTGTCCCGGGCGAAGGTGCCGCTGGTGCGGCTGCGGGGCCGCTGGGTGCATCTGGACCAGGAGCGGCTGCGGGCGGGGCTGGCGTTCCTGCGCCGCGGCGGTCGCGGTGAGATGACCGCGGGCGAGGCGATGCGCCTGACCCGGCTGGTCCCGGAAGGGGACCTGCCGTTGCCGGTGACCGGCGTGGACGGTTCGGGTTGGCTCGCCGACCTGCTGACCGGCCGCGCCGTGGAGCGCCTGGAGTTGCTTGCCGAGCCGCCGTCGCTGGCCGCGCGGCTGCGCCCCTACCAGCGGCGGGGCCTGTCGTGGCTGGCGTTCCTGGACTCGCTCGGCGTCGGTGCGCTGCTCGCCGACGACATGGGGCTGGGCAAGACGGTGCAGGTGCTGGCGTTGGAGGCGCAGCTGCGTGGGCAGGGGCCGCGGCCGCCGACGCTGATCGTGTGCCCGCTGTCGGTGCTGGGCAACTGGCGCCGCGAGATCGAGCGGTTCACGCCGGGCCTGACGCTGCGCGTGCATCACGGCAGCGCCCGCCCGGGCCGGGCCGGCTCGTCCAATCCGTCCGATCCGGCCGGTCTCACCGATCTGCCCGGCGCCGACCTGGTCCTCACGACGTATCAGGTGGCGACCCGCGACGTGGACGTCCTGGCGGCGATCGCCTGGGACCGGGTGGTGCTCGACGAGGCGCAGCAGGTGAAGAACGCGGCCGGGGTCACCGCGCGGGCGATGCGGCGGCTGCCGGCCCGGCACCGGGTCGCGCTGACCGGCACCCCGGTGGAGAACCGGCTCACCGAGCTGTGGTCGATCGCGGACTTCCTCAACCCGGGCCTGCTGGGCGAGGCGAGTATCTTCCGGGCCCGATACTCGGTGCCGATCGAGCGGTGGGGCGACGCCGACGCGGCGCGGCGGCTGCGCCGGGTGACGCGCCCGTTTCTGCTGCGGCGGGTGAAGACGGACCGGGCGGTGATCGCCGACCTGCCGGAGAAGCTCGAGCGGCGGCAGTGGTGCAACCTGACGCTGGAGCAGGCGACGCTCTACCGGGCCGTGGTCGACGAGCTGTTCGTGAAGCTGCGGGAGGGCCGGGCCGGGCCGCAACGCAAGGGTCTGGTGCTGTCGGCGATGACGAAGCTCAAGCAGGTGTGCAACCATCCGGCGCACCTGATGGGCGACGGCACCCCGCTGCCGGGCCGCTCCGGCAAGCTCGCCCGGCTGGAGGAGATCCTGTCCGCGGCGCTGGCGGCCGGCGACCGGGCGCTGGTGTTCACGCAGTTCGCCCGGTTCGGTCACATGCTCGTGCCGCACCTGGCCGACCGGCTCGGCACGGGCGTGGAGTTCCTGCACGGCGGCACCGCGAAAGGCGCCCGCGACCGGATGGTTGAACGGTTCCAGGGCGGCGACGGCCCGGGTGTGCTGCTGGTGTCGCTGAAGGCGGGCGGGACCGGCCTGAACCTCACCGCCGCGAACCATGTCGTGCACGTGGACCGGTGGTGGAACCCCGCCGCGGAGGCGCAGGCCACCGACCGGGCATTCCGCATCGGTCAGCGCCGCGACGTGCAGGTCCACACGTTCGTGTGTATCGGCACGATCGAGGAGCGGGTCGAGCACATCATGGCGGGCAAGCGTGACCTCGCCGGGGTCGCGGTCGGCAGCGGGGAGGGCTGGCTCACCGGCCTGTCGACCGACGACCTGCTCGACCTTGTGACGCTGTCCCCGGAGGCGGTCGAGGATGCCTGAGCGCAGCTGGTCCCACCAGTTCATCGTCATGCTGGAATCGTTGCGGATGGGTACGACATTTTCTCAGGGCCGCCGCTACGCCCGCTCCGGGCAGGTACGCTCCGTGACGATCTCGACCAGTATCGTGACGGCGCTCGTCGTGGACGACGACGGCGAGACGTACCGTGCGAGGATCGGTGTCAAGGCGTTCACCGCCGCCGACTGGGCCCGTGTCGAGCGCGCCCTGGCCGGTGAGGCGATCCACGCCGCGAAGCTCCTGGCCGGGCACCTGCCCGACGACCTCGACACGATCCTGGCCGGGTTCGGTCTGTCGCTGTTCCCGCAGAGCCTGTCCGAGATCGTCCTGGACTGCTCCTGTCCCGGCTGGCAGAAGCCGTGCCGGCACCTGACCGCGGCCTGCTACGTCCTGGCCGAGGAGTTCGACGCCGACCCGTTCGGCATTCTCGCGTGGCGTGGCCGTGGCCGCGACGAACTGCTGGAGTCGCTGCGCGCCCACCGTGTGTCCGCCCTGGGGCACGTCGCTGGATCGACGCACCCGGCATCGCGCTCAGCCGGGCCCGAAAGCAGCGGATCCGGCAGCTTCTGGCAGTCCGGCCCCCGGCTCGGCGCCCCCGAGCCGGCCGTCCCCGGGTCCGTCCACCGCGGCGACGCGATCCTCGAACAGCTCGATCCGCTGCCGCTCACCGCCGGCCGGTTCGACGTCACCGACCTGCTACGTGGCGCATACCACACCTTCACGGACAGCAACGTCGAGTTGCCAGACCGCCGCGCCGGCCGGTAGCTTCACAACCAGTGGCGCGACGGCGCCGCGGTCAGGGCCGAGAGGCGCTGCGACGGACCCGGGCAATCGCCACGCACCACCATCGCCATCCGGGGTCCGCCACGCTCGGCCACTACTGACTCCCTTGACCCAAGGGCGCCTCCTGTCACCGGGAGGTGACCTCAGGTATGTCCGAAATCCGGTCCAACGACTCCACCACGACGGCTCCCGCGCACATCGCGGACGGCCACCCGTACCTGCAGCGGCTGGGCGGCGTCGACTTCGCCGTCGCCGACCTGTCGCTCGCCGCGGCCGGCCGCACCCAGATCCGCCTCGCCGAGCACGAGATGCCGGGGCTGATGGCCACCCGCCGTGAGTACGCCGCAACCCAGCCGCTGCGCGGCGCCCGCATCGCCGGGAGCCTGCACATGACGGTGCAGACCGCCGTGCTCATCGAAACCCTCGTCGCGCTCGGCGCCCAGGTGCGGTGGGTGTCGTGCAACATCTTCTCCACCCAGGACGAGGCCGCCGCCGCGGTCATCGTCGGCCCGCACGGCACCGTCGAGCAGCCCGCCGGCACCCCGGTGTTCGCCTGGAAGGGTGAGACGCTGCAGGAGTACTGGTGGTGCACCGACCAGCTGTTCCAGTTCTCCGGCGACAACGGCGAGATCCTCGGCCCGAACATGATCGTCGACGACGGCGGCGACGCGACCCTCCTCGTGCACAAGGGCGTCGAGTTCGAGACCCGCGGCGCGGTGCCACAGCCCGGCCCGGACGACGACGCGGAGTACCGCATCGTCCTGGAGACCCTCGCCGCCGGCCTGGCCCGGGACCCGCAGCGCTTCACCCGCATCGCCGCCGGCGTGCAGGGCGTCACCGAGGAGACCACCAACGGCGTGAAGCGGCTCTACAAGCTCGCCGAATCCGGCGAACTGCTGTTCCCGGCGATCAACGTCAACGACTCCGTGACGAAGTCGAAGTTCGACAACACGTACGGCATCCGGCACTCGCTGCTCGACGGCCTCAACCGGGCCACGGACGTCATGCTCGCCGGGAAGCTCGCCGTCGTGTGCGGCTACGGCGACGTCGGCAAGGGCGCCGCGGAGGCGCTGCGCGGCATGGGCGCCCGCGTCGTCGTCACCGAGATCGACCCGATCTGCGCGCTGCAGGCCTCGATGCACGGCCTGCCCGTCGTACGCCTCGACGACGTCGTCACCACCGGCGACGTCTTCATCACCACGACCGGCAACAAGGACATCATCAGCGCCGCTCAGCTGGCCCGGATGAAGCACAACGCGATCGTCGGCAACGTCGGCCACTTCGACAACGAGATCGACATGGCCGGCCTGGCCAAGCTGCCCGGCGTGACGAAGTCCGAGGTCAAGCCCCAGGTCCACGAGTGGACGTTCCCCGACGGCCGGTCGATCATCGTCCTGTCGGAGGGCCGCCTGCTCAACCTCGGCAACGCCACCGGCCACCCGAGCTTCGTCATGTCCAACTCCTTCACCAACCAGACGATCGCCCAGATCGAGCTGTTCACGAAGCCCGAGTCGTACGGCAGGCAGGTGTACCGGCTGCCGAAACACCTCGACGAGAAGGTCGCCGCGCTGCATCTCGAGGCGCTGGGCGTGCGCCTGACGGAGCTGACGAAGGAGCAGGCCGAGTACATCGGCGTCGACGTCGCCGGCCCGTACAAACCGGAGCACTACCGCTACTGACCGCCACCCGGCAAACCGGACATCACGCCCCCGGGCCGCGATCGCTCACCGCAGCGTCCACGGCCCGGGGGCGTACTCATGTACGGCGTCACGACTGCCGATCAGGGATCACGACGTCTAGCGTGTCAGGTGCCGCCCGCCCGCCACGGAGAGGACTTCACCGTGGTCGGGGAAGCCACCCTGGCCGAGGAGTGACACGCCGGCCCCGAGACCACGCGCAGCCGGGGAGGACTCGGCACTGCGGGCCCGGCGACCGATGAATCCGGCACCGCCGGCTCGTCTCAGGACCGAGGATCAGGACCGAGGATTCCGCATATGGAGGTACGCGCAATGGCGACAATCCTGTACTCCGCGACGATGTCCCTGGACGGATTCATCGCCGGCCCCGGCGGCGACATGGGCTGGCTGACACCCCACCTCGCCCCGAACCAGCTCATCGACGACCTGATCCCCCGCATCGGCGCGCTGATCGTCGGCAACCGCACGTTCGGCGGCGACGACCCGCACAAGGACACCGACAAGGCCGGCAAGCCCTTCGGCGGCGGCTGGGACGGCCCCCAGTTCATCGTCACGCACCGCCCCCGCCCGAACGCGAACGGCATCACGTTCGTGCCCGACATCCCGACCGCCCTGCGCGAGGCGAGGGCCGCGGCCGGCGACCGCTACGTCAACGTCCTCGGCGCCGACATCGCCCGCCAATGCCTCGAGGCCGGCGAACTCGACGAGGTCCTGACCCTGATCGCCCCCGTCCTGCTCGGCGACGGCACCCCACTGTTCGACCACCCCGGCGGCACCGAGGTGCGCATGGAACAGTTGCACGTGAGCCACACACCCAAGGCCATCAACGCCTGGATGCGGATTATCAAATAACCGCAATCCGGTAACCGTAATTCAGTAATTCGGCATGGTGCGTGACCGGTCGTCGCGGCCCTCGGTGGCCTACCCACCGAGGGCCCCACACCAGATCCAAACACCGTCCGCTAGGCAACTGGCTCCACCGGGCGGGACTCGCGGGCAGCGCGCAGAGCGCCAATGGCGAGCAGCACCGGCCCCGCGAGTGCCACCGCCACCTCCACCGCCGCAGACGCGTCGGGCGAGCCGCCAACCGCGACAGTCAGCCCGGTCGCCACCGAAGCGACCCCGTCGAAGTCCGAAAACACCAACCAGGCCGACGCGGTGCCCATGAGGTTGCTGAATGCGATAGCCTGCGCCACGGCCACCAGCAACGCCCCGCCCGGCAACAGCCAGCCCCGGTCGCCACGCCGGCCAGCCAGCGCCAGTACCGCCACAGCCACCAAGGTCGCCAGCAGCGCCGGCCACACGATCCCGAGCAGATCCAACACAGCGCCTCCGTCGACCCGGCCCGCGACATCCGCGCCGACCACAACCAGCAGCAGCACCGCGAGGACCGTGGTCAGCACCCCCCGCTTCGGCCATCGCCGTCGAGGCAACCCGAGCACACCAGCCGCGAGGCACAGGACGCCGAGCAGTTGTCCCACCGCGGCTATCCGCTCCTGGTCAACACCGCGCCGCCAAGGTGCGCCGCGTTCATCGATGGACGCGGAAAGAACGTCGTCAACGACAAGGCCGCCCGACGGTTCACGGAACCAGAACAGCCGCATGGCCAGGACCGCGGCGAGCAGCCCGACACCAGCGGCGATCGCCCACCGCACGCGTGGATGCGCCGCGCGGCCGGCGACCAACACGTATCCGACGAGCGTGGCCAGCGCGACCGAGCCACACTGCAGTGACACCTGCCAGGCGGAGAACAGCGCCGCTATCACAGCCAGCACGCCCGCCCCACCGGACACCACCACGAGGACGCGCACGAGACGCACGGCCGAAATCCTGCCACAGCCGCCGACGCCCTTGCTCCCCAGACTGGCGAAACCAGACTGGCGAAAACCGGTGGCAGGCAACCGGCGCGGCCGGGCGTACAACTCCCCGGGTGTTCACGATTCTGCGCAAGCCATACGCGGCCGGCCTGGCGGCAACGAACCTGCTCGTCCGCCTCGCCGGCGGGGCCGTGGCCCTCGCGCTGGTGCTGTTCGCCGAGGCAACCCGGGACTCGTTCGCGGCGGCAGGCCTCGTCGCAGGCTGTTTCGCCGTCGGTACCGCATGCGGCGCGCCCCTCACCGGGCGGCTCGTCGACCGGCTCGGCGCCACCCCGGTACTGCTCGGCACCGCCGCCACCCACGCCGGGGCACTGCTGGCGATCGCCGGCCTGCCGCACGCCCCGCTCGGCACGGTCGCCGCCGTGGCGGTGCTGGCCGGCGCGGCCCGGCCACCGGTCGCCGCCTGGATGCGCGGAATCTGGGTCGCGATCCTGGACAACGAACGGGATCGTCGCGCGTCGTACCGCTTCGAAAGCGCACTGCTGGAAATCGGCTTCATCGCCGGACCCCTGATCGCCGGTCTCGTCGCAGCCCTCGGCCGACCGGCGCTCGGCCTCGTGCTCACCGCCCTCATCGCCGCCTCGGCCACAACCGTGTTCGCGCTGCTACCACCCGCCCGTACCACCGCCCAACACCGCCCGGCCGAGGCACCGTCACCAAACGCGACGACACTCCCGGCAGCAGCGCGGCCAGGAGCCGCATCGTCGACGACGCCGCTGCCGGGAACCGCATCGGACACCACGCCGCGAGTCACGGCACCGTCACAGACGCGGACACGGGCCGGCGGATCGCGGGACGTGCTCGGCGCATTGCGGTCCAGCACCATCCGGACACTGGTCGTGTCGCGCACCGCGCTCGGGATGACGATCGGGGCGATGCAGGTCGCGGCGGCCGGGTTCGCCGCCGGGCAGGGACGGGCCGGGTTCGCCGGAGTCCTGCTCGGCGGATTCGCCGTCGGCAGCCTGATCGGCAGCGGGACGCTACGACTGCGACCAACGGTGCTCGCGGCGCTCATGTGCGTCGCGCTGACACCACTGCTCCTGCCGGTCGGGTTGTGGTGGCTGGCCGCGCTGTTCGCGGTGGCGGGGGCGCCGCTGGCGCCGCTGAACGCGGTCGCGTACGAGGTGACGGAGCGCGCCGCGCCCGCCGGGACCGCGACCGAGGCCCGGATGTGGACGAGCACGGCGACGATGGCCGGTACCGCACTCGGCACCGCCATCGCCGGGACCGTCATCGAGCACAGCTCGGCGCGCGCCGCGGTGCTCGTCGCGGTGGCGGGTGCGGCGGCCGCGCTCACCGTCGACGCGCTCGGGCGGATCGGCGCTCTCGGCAATCCGGCCAGCCACGGCGCCTGATCCGGACCAGCACGAAACGGCCGGCAACAGAACAGACGGCCGGACCCGGGCGGTCGGACAGGAGGCTCATCTGCCGGCCAGGCGCCAAAGCGACGTGACTTCCGCAGCCCGGGCAGCGTGGAGAGGATCAGCGATCTCCCTCACTCGTGGGTGTCGCGGCCTGGTGTCAAACCTGTCCACCACCCGCAGGCCCGCCGCCTCGACGCCGGCCAGCAACTCGCCGCGCGTCCTGAGCCCGAGGCGCTCGGCCAGATCGGACAGGATGAGCCATCCTTCACCTCCCGGTTCAAGATGCGAGGTGAGTCCCGCCAAAAAGCTGCGGAGCATACCGCCGCCCGAGTCGTAGACGCCGTGCTCCACGGCGGAGGTCGGCCGGCCAGGAATCCAAGGCGGGTTGCACACCACAAGGTTCGCCCGACCCTCGGGAAAGAGGCAGGGACCCACGACGTCGACGCGCCCGGCGAGACGCAGTCGGCGGACGTTTTCGCAGGCGCAGGCCAGAGCCCGCGCACTGACATCGGTGGCCACGATGTGGTCGATTCCCCGATGAGCCAGCACGGCTGCGAGCACTCCCGTCCCCGTACCGAGATCGAATGCGGTGCGACGACCCGCCAGCGCCGGCAGCGGCGTATGCGCGACAAGGTCGACATACTCGCCCCTGACCGGGGAGAACACACCGTAGTGCGGATGAATGCGAGCGCCGAGAGCCGGTACCTCCACACCCTTCACACGCCACTGATGCGCTCCGATGACGCCCAGCAGCTCGGTGAGCGAGACAGCCACCGGCGCAGACGGCCGACCGTATGCCTCGACGCATGCTTGTCGCACATCCGGGGCCCTGCGCAGGTTCAAGCGGTAGTCGTCTTCCAGCACAACGACGAGCCTGCCCAACACGCGGGCACGGTGGCCGCGGGCCCGGCGGTACAGGTGGAAGGACTCTGCCGGACTGTCACCGTGCCGAAAGGGTTTCCGGTCGATGCGGCGGCTCATCGCTCGCAGAAGCTGACGTGCGTTGTAGAAGTCGCCCCGCCACAGCAAGGCAGCGCCTTCGCAGGCCAGACGGTAAGCAGCGTCGGCCTTCATGCGGTCGCTCACGCTGATGACCTCACGGGGAGGCGGGGTCGCGCTTTCGGAATGCCAGTGGGCGGAACGGGGCATGTTCGTCTCGGTCCAGCGGATCGTGGACACCACGTACTCCTCGTGATCGAACGTGCAGGGCACGAAGAGCACTTCGACGAGGAGCAGGAGAAACAGCCCGTGCTACAGCACGGGCGCTGTCAGGCAGGCAGGGCTACCGCTCCCGCGTCGAAGCGCGAGAGGAGAAGTCGCCGAGAACCATGCCGAGCGTCACGACCAAGCCCTTTCAGAGAGACGACGTACGAGACTCGCACAGTCCCCCTGTGCAGTTCAACCGCAACCTCGCACCGAACCTGACCGCACACTGCCGGATGGACCCCCGCCCTCACCGGCCCCGCAACGCCGGGCCACATCCACCCCGTAGACTTCCAGCAATGGGGATGGTGCACACCGTCGGGCTGGTCCTGCACCCACGCCGCGACTCCAAACCGGCCATCGACGCCATCATCGACTGGGCCAGGACACACGAGGCCACCGTCCTCGGCCTGCCCGACGAGGTCGACCGCATCGACTGCAGCGCCGTCGCCGTCAACGCCGACGAACTCGTCGGCCGCGCCTCCCTCGTCGTCAGCCTCGGCGGCGACGGCACCATGCTGCGCAGCATGCGCCTGCTGTCCGGCAAACCCACCCCCGTCCTCGGCGTCAACCTCGGCCGCCTCGGATTCCTCGCCGAAATCAGCGTCGACGAACTCCCCCAAGCCCTCACCGCCATCGACGCCCACCGCTACACCGTCGAACCCCGCATGGCCGTGCGCACCCAACTACCCGACGGCACCAGCGTCACCGCCTTCAACGACATCGCCCTCGTCCGCACCCCCGGCCACGGCCTCGCCGCCGTCGCCATCTCCATGCAGGGCTACCCATTCGTCCGGTACGCCGCCGACGCCCTCATCGTCGCCACCTCCACCGGCTCCACCGCCTACAGCTTCTCCGCCGGCGGCCCCATCGTCTCCCCCACCGTCGAAGGCATCCTCGTCGTCCCCGCCGCCGCCCACTCCGCCTTCAACCGCGCCCTCGTCCTGTCACCCGACGAAGACCTCGACCTCGAACTGCTGCCCTCCAGCGGCCGCCTCGTCGTCGAAGTCGACGGCGAAGTCCTCGGCGAACTCAACCCCGGCGACACCCTCACCGTCTCCGCTGCCCCCGCCGCCGCGAAGGTGGTGCGCCTCGGCTACACCACCTTCTACGAACGAGCCCGCAGAAAGCTCCAAGTCAACGGCAGCCTCGAAGTCGAACTGCCACTGTCCTGACCCACCACTAACTGTGGGCACGCTCCGGCAGACCGGACACCCGCAGCAACGCCTCATCGGCGTAACACCACACCCAGCCCTCACCCGGCTCGAACGACTGCACCAACGGATGCCCCGCACCGTGAAAATGCGCCGTCGCATGCTTCGCCGGCGACGAATCACAACACCCCACATGCCCACACGTCAGGCACAACCGCAGATGCACCCACCGGCCACCCACCGCCAGACAGTCCTCACAACCATCCGCCGACGGCTCGACATCATTGATCATTTCCAGATGGTCACAACCATTGCTCACGCCACCACCGTAGCCCGCACCAGCCCCTCCCGCGGCCCCGCCTCGCAGAGCGCATAACGCATTCGTCGCACGCCGAAACCCGTGGTTGGATTGACCGCATGGCCAAGCCAGCGATCTTGACGGTCGACGACGACCCCGCCGTTTCCCGCGCAGTCTCCCGCGACCTGCGCAGGCAATACGGCGAGGAATACCGCATCGTCCGCGCCGACTCCGGCCAAGAGGCCCTCGACACCCTCAAAGAACTCAAACTCCGCGGCGAACAGGTCGCCGTCCTCCTCGCCGACTACCGTATGCCCGGCGTGAACGGCCTGCAGTTCCTCGAAGCCGCCATGGACCTCTTCCCCCGCGCCCGCCGCGTCCTGCTCACCGCATACGCCGACACCGACGCCGCCATCCAGGCCATCAACATCGTCGACCTCGACCACTACCTCCTCAAACCCTGGCACCCGCCAGAGGAGAAGCTCTACCCCGTCATCGACGCCATGCTCGAAGCCTGGAAAGCCGCCCCCGACCGCCCCGCCGCCGACGTCAAGATCGTCGGGCACCGCTGGTCCGCACCATCATTCAGAGTCCGCGACTTCCTCGCCCGCAACATGGTCTCCTACCGCTGGTACACCACCGACGACGCCGAAGGCCAACGCCTCCTCACCGCCGCCGGCCTCACCCCCAACGAAGTACCCCTCGTCATCACCACCGAAGGCAAAACCCTCCTCAACCCCACCGAAGCCGAACTCGCCACCCAAGTCGGCCTCACCACCACCCCCACCACCGACTTCTACGACCTCGTCGTCGTCGGCGGCGGCCCCGCCGGCCTCGGCGCCGCCGTCTACGGAGCCTCCGAAGGCCTCCGCACCGTCCTGCTCGAGCAACGCGCCACCGGCGGCCAAGCCGGCCAATCCAGCCGCATCGAAAACTACCTCGGCTTCCCCGACGGCGTCTCCGGCGCCCAACTCACCGACCGCGCCCGCCGCCAAGCCGTCAAATTCGGCGCCGAACTCCTCACCGCCTGCCGCGCCACCCGCCTCGACGTCCAAGGCAACACCAGAATCCTCCACTTCGAAGACGGCACCACCATCGCCGCCCACGCCGTCATCCTCGCCACCGGCGTCTCCTACCGCCGCCTCACCGCACCCGGCCTCGCCAACCTCCACGGCCGCGGCGTCTACTACGGCTCCGCCGCCACCGAAGCCCCCAGCTGCGCCGACCAGGACGTCTACATCGTCGGCGGCGCCAACTCCGCCGGCCAGGCCGCCATGTTCTTCTCCCGCTACGCCCGCAACGTCCACCTCATCATCCGCGCCCCCAACCTCAGCGCCTCCATGTCCCAATACCTCATCGACCAGATCGCCGCCGTCCCCACCATCACCATCCACCCCTGCACCGAAATCGCCGCCGCCCACGGCGACGAACACCTCGAACACCTCGAACTCCGCCCCGTCGACGGCGGCCCCACCCGCACCGTCGACGCCTCCTGGCTCTTCATCTTCATCGGCGCCGAACCCCGCACCGACTGGCTCGATGGCATCGTCCAGCGCGACTCCCGCGGCTTCGTCCTCACCGGCCCCGACCTCCTCACCGGCGACGCCCCACCACCCGGCTGGCTGCTCGGCCGCGACCCCTACCACCTCGAATCCAGCATCCCCGGCGTCTTCGCCGCCGGGGACGTACGCGCCGACTCCGTCAAACGCGTCGCCTCCGCCGTCGGCGAGGGCGCCATGGCCGTCTCACTCGTCCACCGGTACCTCCTGGAGGGACAATGACCACCCCCGGACGCCGCCTCGCCCCCGCCGAACTGCGCCACCTCTTCCTCTTCGAAAAACTCGACGACGCCCAACTCGACTGGCTCGCCGCCCGCGGCTGGGTCGTCACCCACCCCGCCGGCGAACCCGTCTACGTCGAAGGCGAACCCGCCACCTGCTTCGTCGTCCTGCTCTCCGGCACCGTCTCACTCAGCCGCAACGTCCGCGGCGACGACGTCGAGGTCTCCCGCACCGACCAGATCGGCGTCTACGGCGGCGCCACCCAGGCATACCTCGGCGACCAGGTACCCCAGCTCTACAACAACACCATGCACGCCATCACCGACGTCGAGGTCTACGAACTGCCCGCCGCCGAGTTCGGCCCCACCATCCGCCAATGGTTCCCCATGGCCATGCACCTGCTCGAAGGCCTCTTCTTCGGCATGCGCAACATCAACAACGTCACCGCCGAACGCGAACGCCTCCTCGCCCTCGGCTCCCTGTCCGCCGGCCTCACCCACGAGCTCAACAACCCCGCCGCCGCGGCCGTACGCGCCACCGCCATCCTGCGCGACAAGGTCGCCGGCATGCGCCACAAGCTCGCCATGATCGCCGACGGCCGCCTCGACGGCGAGAAACTCCACAGCCTCGTCGAACTCCAGGAAGCCGCCGTCAAAAAGGCCGGCAACGCCACCAAACGCTCCGCCCTGCAGACCAGCGACGCCGAGGACACCATCGGCGACTGGCTCGACGAGCACGACGTCACCGGAGCCTGGGACCTCGCACCCACCCTCGTCGCCGGCGGCGTCGACGTCCCCTGGCTGCAGGCCATCGCCGACTGCATCGGCGACCTCGACCTCGAACCCGCCATCCGCTGGCTCTCCTACACCATCGAGACCGAACTGCTCATGGGCGAGATCGACGACGCCGTCGCCCGCATCTCTGGCCTCGTCGGCGCCGCCAAGCAGTACTCACAGCTCGACCGCGGCCCGTTCCAGGTCGTCAACGTCCACGAACTGCTCGACGCCACCCTCGTCATGCTCAACGCCAAGATCCCCAATGGCGTCCGCGTCATCACGAAGTACGACCGCGACCTGCCGAACATCCCGGCGTACGGCGCCGAGCTCAACCAGGTCTGGACCAACCTCATCGACAACGCCGTGTCCGCCATGCAGGGCAACGGCACCCTCACCATCACCACCTCGCTGGACCCGACCGGCGGTTGCCTCGCCGTCGAGATCGCCGACACCGGCCCCGGCATCCCGCCCGACGTGCGGCCCCGCATCTTCGAGCCGTTCTTCACCACCAAGCCCGTCGGCGAGGGCACCGGCCTCGGCCTGGACATCAGCTACCGCATCGTCGTGAAGAAGCACCACGGCGACATCCGCGTCACCTCGGAGCCCGGCGACACCCGTTTCGTCGTGCTGCTCCCCCTCCACGAAACCGCCTGACGGCGCCGCTTCTGTAGGTGCAGTTCGGCGCGAAGCGCCGATCGCTGTTGAGGAAGTGTGCCGTCAGGCACACCCCGTAAGGCGTCCTAGGATGCTAGGACGAGACGCCACCCTGCAGTGGCGCGCCGAAGACCGCATCCACCACCACCGCAGCCCCCAGCGGTGCGTCGAGCCGAACGGTGACCGGCTGCCGCTTCAGTAGCGCCACGCACTCACGGCTGGTGCGGGCGCCCCGGAGGGCGGCGACAACCACCACGTCCGGCGTCTGGTACACGAGCCCGCTCGGCGCATCCTCACATGCGCCGATGTCGACGGTGTAGGTCAGTTCCAGATCCTGCGTACCGGTGAGCCGGCTAGCCGACGCGAGCCCGACGAGGAGTTCAGCGTCCATCGGCGGTACCGAAGGATGCGGCACCGGCGAAATCTCGGTGTCCGCGACGGCGACGCGGGCCACCGGCGACGGTAGCTCGGCGACGGTGAACAGCCACGCCGGCACCGTCGCCGCGCCTCGGCTGGTGCGGATCGTGGTGCTGCCCAGTTCGGCGCCGGTGACGGTGAGCTGCGCACAAGTGTGCGGCGCGGGCACGCCGACCGAGCCGCTCGGGTCGCTCGAGTTGGCCGGGTTGGTCGGCGCGGGCGCGGCCGGCGGCTCGCACGGCGGCTCGCCTTTGGCCAGCCGCTCGTACGCCGCCTGCGCGCCGATGAGCGGGACTGAGGCCGTCGTCCCGTCGGGGTACGCGATCAGCCCGGCCGGTGGTACTCGCGCCGGGAGCGCGACGTTGGTGCGGAACCAGCCGGCGGCCGACGCCACCCTCAGCTCATCGGTGAGGCCGCCGGGCGGAATGGTCAGCTCCTGCAACGGTACGAACCCGGCACGCCACGTGCCGGAGGCACCCGTGAGCGCCGCCTGCCACAGGTCCGCGACCTGCAGTGCGCGGGCGTTGAAGGCGGTCTCCGATTCGGCCGGCGAACGATCCGACGCGGCGCACCCGGCAAGAGTCAGGCATCCGGCGAGCAGCATGGCGGTGACGGTCCTGGCATGAGACATGACGCTTGGACGCAGCCGGGCACGGCCCCGGTTCCCGGGCCGGCGCGCAGGGTGGTGCCGATCGCGACGACCGGCACCACCTCGAGATGTGCGGCGGTCACGGCGTCAGGGCGAGGCGTTCTCGGCGGCGTTGTACAGCGTGAGGGTGTCGCCGTCGTAGTACGGACCGAACACGGGACCCTGCGGGTCCGGGTTGATGCCGTACGAGGTGTTGCTGACCGCGATGCCCAGGCCGTTGGCGTAGTCCCGCAGCCACGGGCCGCCGCTGGAGCCTTTGCCCAGGTTGCAGTTGAGCTGCTGGTCGGAGTTGGTGATGCTGCGCCGGCTGAGCTGACCCTGGCAACTGGCCTGCTGCTCACCGCCGGCGACATTGCTCGGGTACCCGATGACCGCCGCCGCGGTGGTCGATGTCGCCGTCCGGGCCTGGCGGGTGGCCGGGTCGAACACTGGCACGAGGTCGGATCCGACGGCGACGCTCCCGGCCGTCGCGGCCGCGGACGGCGCCGCGCCGGCCACCCCGGGCGTCGCCACGGCGACCGCCACGAGAGTGGACATTCCGATGGCGATTCTGAGCAGGCGCACGTTTCCCTCCTTAGAATGATGTTGCAGCTTCACCTCCGCCGATGCTTTCAATCGCCAATTGACGGGTCAATGACCAAATGTGGACAAATACATTAATAAACGCTTGCCAATTTTTAAAGGTTTGGACAGAAACGATGCGGCGGCTTTCGCTGCGACTCAGCGCGCCTGTGAGCAGGCCGGATACCGACATCCGCGTTACCACGTGCCGAGGGTCTCCGCGGCGCTGCGTGAAGCGTTCGTCATCTCAAACAGCGCGAGGCCACCCTCGGACTGCCAGACACCGGTTGAGCGAGACGGTCGAGCATGGGCATCCATGCCGGCCGCTGCGAGCGCTCCCTATACTCGCCAGGATGGCGACATCACCCGCTGCCGTTCGAGACCTTGGCCTTGAACTGCAAGAGCTCGGATGGGTCAGCGACTTGATGGTGGCAGGGTCGTTGGCCACCGGCGATTACATCCCCCGCATCAGCGACCTTGACCTGGTTGCGCTCGTCGATGGGCGCGTCGACACCGGCCGGCAGGCAGCACTCGCAGCCATCCATCGTCGCCTCGACAGCGAAAGCGGCGCGGGGTTCAAGCTCGGCTGCGTATACGTCGACGCCGCCACCATCTCCCACATCGAGATGCAGCATCCGACCTGGACTCACGGCCAACTCTTTCAACGCATCCTCTCCAGGGTCACAAGAGCAGAATTGGCGCGACACGGATACGAAGTCTTCGGGCGCTCGCCGCGCGACGTCTTCCCCGAAGTCTCGGCGGACGACATACGAGCGGCGGCCCCACGCCGAGCTGACCGGCTACTGGGCCTGGGCCGCTCGACGTCCATGGCTATGGCTGGACCCCACCATCGCTGAACTCGGTCTTACATCCATGGCCCGGGGCCGCCACGCACTCGACAAGGGCGAACTCCTCACCAAGACGCAGGCCATCAAACAAGCGCACGCCCCTACCCGGCTGATCAACCAACTCAGCGCCAGACGGCGAGGCGAAGCCATCTCCTCACCCCGAATACGGATGGCCTTCGTCGCCTGGCGCGACGCCCGCCGGACAGTCGCTCACGCCAGACGCGCCCTCTGATCCCGGAGTCCGCACTCGTGATAGCCCGGGTGGGCCCGAGGCTGCCGGTGGCAAGGTCGCCGAGCACCTGGCCGCCCTCGAAGACATGGAGGCCATCCTCCGGCCCGCACGGCGCCCCTGACAGCGGGTCAGTCGGGCAGCAGCGGGACTGTCGGGCCCTGGCGGCGGCCCAGCAGGGACGCCCGCGTCAGCGCCGAGGCGCCGAACCGGTCCCGGACCAGGTCCAGCGCGGTGTCCAGCTCGGCGCCCGAGGTCACGTCGAACGGCAGCTCCAGCTGCCGCGAGCCGTCGTCGTCCAGGTTGGCCACGGCGACGCCGATCAGGGTCAGGCCCCGGTTGGCGATGTCCGAGGCCGAGGCGGCGTGCAGGCGGCGTACCGCGTCCAGGAGGGTCTGCGTGTGCGACGTGGGCCGCGCCAGGGTGTGCGAGCGCGTCGCCCGGCTGAAATCGGCGAAGCGCAGCCGCAGCACGACGGTGCGGCCCGTGCGGCCGGCCGCGCGCATCCGCCGCGAGACCCGGTCGACGAACTCGGCGAGGACCGCCTCCTGGAACGGCCGCGGGTGCGGGCCCCGGCCCAGGGCGCGCTGGGCGCCGATCGAGCGGCGCCGGCGGCCCACGACGACCGGGCGCGGGTCGCGGTTGTGCGCCAGCGCGTGCAGGTGGCGGCCCTGCCCCTCGCCCAGCATCGAGATCAGCGTCGCCTCGCCGAGGCGGGCGACCTGCCCGACCGTGCTCACCCGATGGGCGTGCAGCTTGGCCGCGGTCACGGTGCCGACGCCCCACAGGCGCTCGACCGGAAGGCGGTGCAGGAAGTCCAGCTCGTCCGCGGGCGGCACGAGCAGCAGGCCGTCGGGCTTGGCGACGCCGCTGGCGACCTTGGCCAGGAACTTGGTGCGGGCCACGCCCACAGTGATGGCCAAGCCGACGTCCCGGCGGACCCGCTCGCGCAGCCGTTCGGCGATGCCTACCGGGGCGCCGGCGATGCGGTGCAGGCCGCCGACGTCCAGGAACGCCTCGTCGATCGACAGGCCCTCGACCACCGGGGTGGTGTCGCGGAAGATCTCGAAGACGGCCTTCGAGGCGGCCATGTATGCCGACATGCGCGGCGGCACCACGACCGCCTCCGGGCACAGGGCACGGGCCTGCCGGCCGCCCATCGCGGTGCGCACGCCGCGGCGCTTCGCCTCGTAGCTGCAGGCCAGCACCACTCCCCCGCCCACGATGACCGGGCGGCCACGCAGGCGGGGGTCGTCACGCTGCTCGACCGAGGCGTAGAACGCGTCGAGGTCAGCGTGCAGGATGTTCGCGCCACCCGACACGAACATATGTTCGCACGAAGTTACCCGCGCAGGGAGCGGATCGTGTCGCGGTACCAGTACGCCGACCGCTTCGGGGTGCGCTCCTGCGTGTCGTAGTCGACGCGGACGATGCCGAAGCGCTTGTCGTAGCCGTACGCCCACTCGAAGTTGTCCATCAGCGACCAGGCGAAGTAGCCGCGGATGTCGGCGCCCTGCTGGCGTGCGAGGGCGACGGCGCCGATGTGCGAGTCGAAGTACGCCACCCGGTCCTCGTCGTCGACGTAGCCGGTCTCGTCGGGCACGTCGTCGAACGCTGACCCGTTCTCGGTGACGTAGATCGGCAGGCGGTAGTCGTTGTATAGGCGCACCAGCAGCTGGGTGAAGCCCTCGGGGACGATCTCCCAGCCCATCGCGGTGATCGGCCGCCCGGTCGGGATGGCCCGGGTGACCGGCAGGCCGTCGGGGTCGGTGTCGTTGCCGTCCTCGTCGACGCCGGAGACGGTCTCGGAGAAGTAGTAGTTCACGCCGAGCACGTCCAGCGGAGTGCGGATGAGCTCGAGGTCGCCGTCCTCGACCGGCAGCGTGATGCCCTGCCGGGCCAGGTCGTCGACGAGGTCGGCCGGGTAGCGGCCGTGCACCAGCGGGTCGAGGTAGATGCGGGTGCTGAGGGCGTCGGCGCGGCGGGCCGCGTCACGGTCGGCCGCGGAGTCGGTCTGCGGCGTCGACACGCCCATGTTCAGGGTGATGCCGAACTCGTGCCCGGCCCGCCCTTCGGTGTCCTGGCCGGCCGCGCGCATCCGCTCGGTGGCCAGTCCGTGGCCGAGCAGCAGGTGGTGCACGGCGCGCATGCTGGCCGCGAAGTCGCGCCGGCCCGGGGCGTGCGCGCCGTAGGCGTAGCCGAGCATCGCCGAGCACCACGGCTCGTTGAGCGTGGTCCAGGTCTTGATCCGGTCCCGCAGCGCGTCGAAGACCAGCATGCTGTAGTCCGCGAAGCGGTAGGCGGTGTCGCGGTTGGGCCAGCCGCCGGCGTCCTCGAGCTCCTGGGGCAGGTCCCAGTGGTACAGCGTCACCCACGGCTCCACGCCGCCGGCCAGCAGTTCGTCGGTGAGCCGGTCGTAGAAGCCGATCCCCTCCGGGTTGACCGGGCCCCGGCCGCGCGGCTGCACGCGCGGCCAGGCCACCGAGAAGCGGTACAGGTCGACCCCCAGGTCGCGGATGAGGGCCACGTCCTGCGGCATGCGATGGTAGTGGTCGCACGCGACCTCGCCGGTGTCGCCCTTGTCGATCGCGTCGGGAACCTCGCAGAAGGTGTCCCAGATGGACCGGGTCCGCCCGCCCTCGCCGACCGCGCCCTCGATCTGGTAGGCCGAGGTCGCCACACCCCAGCGGAACGAGGGTGGAAGCGTGGCGATCGGGTTCGCTCGATCGAGGGGCGTCGCGGTCGTGTCCATGGTTCTCCCGGGTGCTGTCAGCCGGATCGTGTACCGGCTGGGTCGGATGGTGCGCGGTGCGGGCTATCCGGCGGTCACCGGATGCAGCCAGCAGGCCACTGTGCGGGCCCGCCCGACGTGGTCGTCGGGTTTGCCCAGAACGGGGATCTCCTTGTCGCACTGCTCGAGCCGCTTCGGGCAGCGCGGGTGGAACGCGCAACCGCTCGGCATGCCGCGCAGGTCCGGCGGGGAGCCGGGGATGCCGGCCAGCTCCCGCCGGGCGCCGCGCAGCGCCGGGAACGAGCGGAGCAGGCCGGTGCTGTAGGGGTGCAGCGGCTCACGGTAGATGTCGGCGGACGGCGCCTCCTCGACGATGCGCCCGCCGTACATGATCGCGATCCGGTCGCTGAACTCCACCAGCAGCGACAGGTCGTGGGTGATGAACAGCACCGAGAAGCCCAGCCGCTCGCGCAGCTCGACGAGCTGGCCGAGGATCTGCCGCTGCATGACCACGTCCAGCGCGGTCGTGGGCTCGTCCATGATGACCAGTTGCGGCTCCAGCGCCAGCGCCATGCCGATCATGACGCGCTGGCGCATGCCGCCGGAGAGCTGGTGCGGGAACGCGTCGAGGCGGTCCTCGGCGATGCCGACCAGACGCAGCATCTCCTTGGCCCGGTCGAGGCGGGCGGCACGGCTCAGGCTGGGCTCGTGCGCCTTGATCGCGTCCATCATCTGCACGTCGATCTTGTGCACCGGGTTGAGCGAGTTCATCGCGCCCTGGAACACGATCGACGTCTCCGCCCAGCGGAACTTGCGCAGCTCGGCGTCGGAGAGGTTGAGCACGTCGTACGGGTCGCCGGTCGGCGGGTGGTAGGTGACCGTGCCGCCGGTGACGACGCCGGGCGGCGGCAGCAGCCGGGTGACGCCGTAGGCCAGCGTCGACTTGCCGCTGCCGCTCTCCCCCGCCAGGCCCACGACCTCGCCGCGGTGGATGGTGAGGTTGACGTCGCGGACCGCCCGCACGGACGCCTCGCCGAGACCGTAGTCGACGTTGAGGTTCTTGATCTCCAGCAGCGGCCGGGTGAGGACCTGCGTCATTGCTTGGCACCGTCCCTGATCTCGATCTTCGCCGGCGGCTCGGCGGGGCGCACGACGGGGGTGAAGCCGACCTTCATCCGGACCTTGTCGCCGTTGGCGGTGCGGGCCCGGCCGGTGCCGGAGGTGCGCAGCCGCGGGCTGACGAACTCGTCGATGCCGAAGTTCACCAGGCTCAGGGCCGTGCCCAGGATGGCGATGGCCAGGCCCGCCGGGACGAACCACCACCAGGCGCCCTGCGCGAGGGCCTGCTGGCCCTGCGCCCAGAACAGGATCGTGCCCCAGTTCCACGACGACACCGACGAGATGCCGATGAACGCCAGCGTGATCTCCGACAGCACGGCGAAGATGACGGTACCGACGAAGCCGGACGCGATGATCGCGGTCAGGTTCGGCATGACCTCGAAGAAGATGACCCGCCAGGTCTTCTCGCCGGTGGCCCGGGCGGCCTCGACGTAGTCGCGGCCGCGCAGCGACAGCGTCTGCGCCCGCAGCACCCGCGATCCCCACGACCAGCTCGTGCAGCCGATCACCAGGGCCACGGTGAGGTCGTTCACGCGCGGCAGCGAGGTGCAGATGATGATGATCAGCAGCAGGCCCGGGATGACCAGGAACACGTTGGACAGGACCGACAGGATCTCGTCGACGATGCCGCCGAGGTATCCGGCGGTGACGCCGACGAGCACCGACAGGATTGTGGCCACGATGCCGGCGACCGCGCCGACCATCACCACGCTGCGGGTGCCGGCCAGGATCTGGCTGAAGATGTCCTGGCCGAGGTGCGAGGTGCCGAACCAGTGCTGCGCCGACGGCGACTGCAGCGCGTCCGGAGTGATCTTGTCGGGGTCGTACGGCGCGACCCACGGCCCGATGATCGCGAACAGCACGTAGATGGCGAGGATCACCAGGCCGGTGGCGGCCTTGCCGTTGGCGATGAACTGGAACCGCTTGCGCTTGGCCTTCTTGCCCGGCGCGGACTCCGGCTGCGCCATCGAGCCCTGTCCAGGGATGACCTGCTCGATGCTGGAGGGAGTGACGGTCATCTCAACCAGCCTTTCGGGTGCGCGGGTCGAGCAGCAGGTATGCGACATCGGCCAGCAGGTTGGCCACCAGCACCGAGATGGTGATGACGAGGAAGATGCCCTGCATCAGCGGGTAGTCATGCGCGCCGACGGCCTGGAAGAGCTGGAAGCCGACGCCGGGGTACGAGAACACGATCTCGACCAGTAGGGTGCCGCCGACGATGAAGCCCAGCGACAGCGCGAACGCCGACACGTTGGGCAGCAGCGCGTTGCGGGCGGCGTAGCTGAACGCGACCCGCCGCTCCGACAGGCCCTTGGCGTGGGCGACCGTGATGTAGTCCTCCGCCGAGACGGTGACCATCATGTTGCGCATGCCGAGGATCCAGCCGCTCATCGACGAGACGAGGATCGTGGCCGCGGGCAGCACGCTGTGGTTGATCGCCGAGCCGATGAAGTACTGGTCCCAGGCCGGCACCAGGCCCGGCGTGAAGCCGCCGGAGGACGGGAAGTAGCTGCCCGGGCCGGTGAACACGGCGATGGCGACGAGGCCGAGCCAGAAGTACGGCACCGACGACAGGAACGTGGTCGCCGGCAGCAGGCCGTCGATCCAGGTCCCGCGCCTCCAGCCGGCGCCGATGCCCAGCGTCGTACCGATGATGAAGCTCAGCACGGTGGTGATGCCGACCAGCCCGATGGTCCACGGCAGGCTGTGCCCGATCACCTCGGAGACCGTCGACGGGAAGAACGTGAAGGACAGGCCGAGGTCGCCGTGGAAGAGCTGGTTCCAGTACGTGAGGTACTGATCCCACAGGCTCTTTTCCTGGTCGAGGCCGAACAGCACCTTCAGCGACTGGATCGAATCGGCGGACACCTGGCCCTGGTTGCGCGCGAGGAAGGAGCTGATCGGGTCGCCGGGGATCATCCGCGGCACGAAGAAGTTGATCGTGATCGCGGCCCACGCCGTGAACAGGTAGAACGCCAGGCGTTGCAGCAGGAATCTCATCGTGCCTCCTCCGGCGCGGTCAGGGCCGGCGGCGTGGGGATCGACGGATCGGCGACGGAGCCGACGCCCTCCTTGGCGACGGTCTGCGCGTCGTAGAGCCAGCAGGCCGCCCAGTGCCCGGGCTCACCGCCGACCTCGAGGCGCGGCGGCAGGTCGACGCTGCAGCGCGGCATCGCGTGCGGGCAGCGGGGGTGGAACCGGCAGCCGGCCGGGGGCCGGATCAGGCTCGGCGGCTCGCCGTTGCCGCGGTCCTTCGTGGACGCCTCGGCGACGCCCGCGATGCGGTCCGGGTCGGGGGCCGAGTCGATGAGCAGGCGGGTGTACGGGTGCGCGGGGTTCTGCGTGACCGACTCGGAGTCGCCGCCCTCGACCATGCGCCCGGCGTACATCACCAGCGTCTCGTCGGCGAAGTACCGCGCCGAGGCGATGTCGTGCGTGATGTACAGGATGGCGAGGTTGAGCCGCTCCTTGAGGTCGCGCAGCAGGTTGAGGATGCCGAGGCGGATCGACACGTCCAGCATCGACACTGGCTCGTCGGCCAGCAGCGCCTCCGGGTCCGCGCCGAGCGCACGCGCGATCGCGACACGCTGGCGCTGGCCGCCGGACAGCTCATGGGGGAACTTGTCGACGTAGCGCTCGGGCGGGGTGAGCGCCACCCGGGTGAGCAGCGCGGCCAGGGCGGCCTCGAGCTCCTCGGCGTTCTTGCCGGCGTTGCCGTGGATCTTCAACGCGCGGGTCAGGTGGTAGCGGACCGTGTGCACGGGGTTGAGCGAGCCGAACGGGTCCTGGAAGATGAGCTGCACCCGGCTGACGTACTCGCGGAACCGTCGCCCGCCCCGCACCCGGGTGGTCTCGCCGTGCAGCCGGATGTCACCGCCGGTTCGCGGGTACAGCTGCGTCAGCAGGCGGGCGACCGTGGACTTGCCGGAGCCGGACTCGCCGACCAGGGCGGTGACCCTGCCGCGGCGCAGGGTGAAGGACACGTCGTCCACGGCGTGAACAACGGCCCGTTTGCCGGTGAAGATGTCGCTCAGCTTCCGCCGGACTGGGAAGTGCTTGGTCAGGCCCTCGGCCTCCAGCACCACCTCGCCGACCGGCGCCGCCGGGCTCTCGCTCAACGTCATGCCGATGATCCTGTCTTGGGAATGGCGTCGTGACGGGGTACCGCTCCCCGGGCGGCGCGAGCGTCGCCCGGGGAGCGGTGTCGGTGCGATCCGGTTGTCAGGCGCCGGCCGACTTGAGGTTCAGGATGACTTCCAGCGAGTTCGGCTGGGTCGGCTGCCCGGCGGTGTACGGGTTGGAGTCGTCCGGCCAGCCCGTCCAGTGCTTGGTGCTGTAGGCGCCGCCGATGTTGTCGGCACCGACCGGGAGCATCGGGGCCTGCTCGACGAAGACCTTCTGCAGGGTCGCGAGCGCGGCCTTGCGGGCGGCGTCGTCGGTCGCGCTGGCGTAGGCACGCAGCGCTTCCGTGGCCTCCTTGCTGTCGAAGCGGCCGAAGTTACCGGCCGGCGACGCGGTGCCGATCGGCTTGAGCTGCTCGCCGTCCATCACCGTGCGGTAGATGTCGTACGGGGTCGAGCCGCCCTCGGTCCAGCGGAACGTCGCGTCGAACTGGCCGGCCTCGACGTTCTTGAACCACGCGTCCTGGTTGGCCTTGTCGACCGTGGCCGCGATGCCGATCTGGGCCAGGTTGGCCTTCACGATCTCCAGCGACGTCTGGTAGTCCGACCAGCCGGCCGGGTCGGTGAGCGTCAGGGTGACCGGCTTGCCGGACGGGTCCTTCAGCGTGGTGCCCTCGAGCTTGTACCCGGCGCTGGCGAGCAGCGTCTTCGCGCCCTCGACGTCGATCTTGAACTCCTTGCCCTTGTACTCGTCGGCGATGTACGCGTCACCGGCGGGCGAGGGCAGGCCCGTCACACTCTTGATCAGCGGGTGGAAGTAGCCGGCCTCGGCGGTGTTGAAGATGTCCTCGCGGTTGATGACCATGCTCATCGCGACGCGCAGCTTCGGGTCGTTGAACGGGGCCTTGGTGGTGTTGATGTACAGACCGTGGATGCCCAGCACCGGCGGCGCCCAGATCTTGTGGTTGGCCGCGTCCTTGTCGATGAAGACCGTCTTCACGTTGGGGATGAAGACGAAGCTCCACTCGCACTCGCCGTTGGCCAGCGCCGTGGTCTGCGCGCCGTTGTCGTTGTAGGAGGTGTACCGCAGCTCCTTGACCTGCGGCGCCGCCTGCCAGTATCCGCTCTCGCGGGCCACCAGGGTCGTGGTCTGCGGCGTGAACGACTTCAGCTTGTACGGCCCGGAGCCGATCGGGTTCTTGTTGGCCTCGGCCTTCGGGTCGGAGATCTTGTCCCAGATGTGCTTGGGCACGATCGGGATCTTCGCGATCGCCTTCTGCTTGCTGACGAACTGCGAGATCTTGAACGTGATGGTGACGTCGGAGCCGTTCACCGTGGCGTCGACGATCGGCACGCCCTGCTCGTTGAGCGCCTCGTTGTCACGAATCAGCTTGTAGGTGAACGCGACGTCCTCGGCGGTGACCTTCTGGCCGTCGGACCAGGTGGCGTTGTCCCGGATGGTCACGACGACCGAGGTGTAGTCCTGGTTCCACTTCGCCGCCGTCGCCAGCCACGGCTTCATCTCGTCGGCCGGCTTGACCGGGTTCCACATCATCAGCGGCTCATAGAGCACCCAGCGGTAGCCGTCCTTGGCGCCGGCCGACGTGGTGAGGAACGGGTTCTCGTTCTCGGTCAGCGGACCGTTCGGCATGCCGATGGTCAGGACCGTCGTCTTGGCACCGTTGTTCTTGTTCTGCTCGTTCGGCGAGTCGCCGCACGCGGCCAGGGTGGTCGTCGTGGCCAGCAACCCGGCCATGCCGAGCAGTACTGAGCGTCTGGTCAACACGGGGGTGTCTCCTTTTGGACCTGGATCGACAGGTGGGGCGGACAGTAAACAAATCGGGGTATGACGACGGGACCTTTGCGACCGGTCCCGCCCAGTGGTGCGACGTGACGTGACTTCAGGTGGTGCGCTCGGGCTGCGCCGGCACGGTGGAACCGCGCACGACGAGCGTGGTGGACAGGATGTTCGGCTCGACCGTCAACGGCGTGCCGTCGAAATGCGCGATGAGCCGGCGGGCCGCCATCTCACCCATCTGGCGCATGGGCTGGCGGACGGTGGTCAGGGGCGGCTCGGTGTGCCCCGCGTGCAGGATGTCGTCGAAACCCACCAGGGCGACGTCCCGCGGAACCGATCGGCCCGCGATCCGCAGCGCCTGCAGGGCGCCGGCGGCGGACAGGTCGTTGTGCGCGAACACGGCGTCGAACTCCAGGCCCTCGTCCAGCGCGCGCCGGACGGCGAGGACGCCGCATTCGTAGGTGAAGTCCCCCTCGATGACGAGCCGGGGGTCGATCGGCGCGCCGGCCGCCGCGAACACGTCCGCGAAGCCGCCGAGCCGATCCTGTGTGCAACCGAACTTCTCGGAGCCGGTGATGACCAGGGGCCGCCGCCGGCCGATCTCCAGCAGGTGCCGGGCGGCGAGCGATCCGCCCGCCCGGTTGGTGGTGGCCACCGACGGCATGAGCGGCTTGTCGCCGCGGTCGTCGATGAGCACCACCGGCAGGCCGCCGGCGTAGAGGTCGGCCAGGTAGTCCAGGGTCCCCTCGGGCTCGATGGCCAGCAGGCCGTCGAACGCCTTGCCGGACACCTGCGCGGAGAACTGGCGCATGGACTCGGCGCCGCGGTTGCACGTGAACAGCAGCAACCCGTATCCCTCCGACTCCACGACGTCCACCGCGCCCTGCACTATGTCTCCCATCCACGGCCAGGTCAGCGACGGCACGAGCATCCCGATCACCCGGGTGTGGCCCCGGGCCAGGTTGACCGCCCGGGCGCTGGGCACGTAGCCCAGTTCGTCGATGACCCTGCGCACCCGTGCCGCGGTCGCCTCGTCGACCTCTCCTTTGCCGTTGAGCACCCGCGAGACGGTGGTCTTGCTGACCCCCGCTCGCGCCGCGACATCGGCGATGGTCATCGGCACGCCGCGATCCTTCCGGTGAGAGCGCTTTCTGGCAAGAGAGCGTGTTCTGGAACCGGTTCCGCAACCGGTTCCGGCACACTAAATCGGATCGCGGACAGTGGTGTCAATAACACGGATGTAACGAAACTTAACGGTGTCGAAACCCTTGCCAAGCGGCTGTCCATGGTGTTTGCTCGGGACCACCGTCGATGCGAGTGCGGCCGCACCGGCGGCCCCCACGAAGGATTATCTGGAATCGCTCCCATAGAGCGCTCTCACGGCCGTCGAAGTTTCCATTCCCGACTCCGGTCCGTGCAAGGCACGACCGTCGCTCCCGTCAGACACCGGTCGGCGCCGGAGCGCCTTCCTGCCGGGTCCGCGGTGCCAAGAACCCGGCGTCAGCGCAGCCTGAGCGCGCTGCTGTCGCCGCCCACGAGACCCGACTTGACCCGCAGCTCCGTGAACGTGAGCCCGGCCGGCACGTCGAAGACGAGCGTGCCCGTCACCGACGCCCCCGGCGCGATGTCGTTGGCCAGCGGCCGGGTCCTGTCGTAGTAGAGCAACGACCACTCGTCCGGCCCGTACTCGGTGCCACCGGAGTCGCGCAGCTTCTGATTGCCGATCCACAGCCGGCCCGTGCCGTCGCCGGTGTTCTCCACCTTCAGCTCGGCCAGGCAGAACTGCCCCTTCGGCTTCCTGACCAGCGGCCAGTCCCCCAGCTGCTTCGCGCCACACGAGAAGCTCGCGAGGGTGAAACGCAGCTTGCCTTCGGCGGCGACCGGGCTCGACTTCGGCGACGGTGACGGCGAGCGCGACGGCGACGGCGGCGACGGCGGCTTCTGCTGCTGCGCGCCCGACCCGCCCCGGCCCGCGTTCTCGGCCAGCATCAGCCCGCCCAGCAGGCACGCCAGCAGCGCTACCAGACCGACGCCGGCGACGACCCCGCTCCCGGCCCGCCGCGAGCGGCGCCGCGGCGGCCGAGAGAGCAGCGCGGCCGGCTGAGGGGGTTGTGGGGACAGCGGCACCGGCCAGCCGGCGCCGGTCGGGTCGATCCGCGTCCCGGAGACCGGACCGGCCACCTCGAAGCGCTGGGTCGGCGGCGACGGAATCGCGGCCGACCCGGGCGCGAACGTTCGGCCATCGGCGCCCCTGGCGACGACCTTCGCAGGCGGCTTCGCCGCGGCCGCGGTGGTACGGACGGTCGCGGCCACCCGCGCCGCCGCCGGGTCGTCCTGGCCGACCAGCGCCAGCAGCACCTGCCGCGCGGTCGGCCGGTCCCGCGGATCCGCGTGCAGCGCCCGGCGCACCACCCCCGCCAGGGACTCGTCGAGGCCGGCCAGGTCCGGCTCACCGCCGCCGTGCTCGCCGACCGGCATGCGCCCGGTGCCCGCCCAGGACACGAGCAGGCCCCAGGCGTACACGTCGCTGGCCTGGCTGGGCGGCCACCCACGCACCTGCTCCGGCGCGAGCCAGCCCGGTGTGCCGAAGCTCGGACCGGAGCTCGGACCAGACTCGGCCACCTGCCCCAGCAGCCGCGCCACCCCGAAGTCGATGACCTTCGGCCCGAACGGCGACAGCAGCACATTGCGAGGGCTCAGGTCGGCGTGCACCAGCCCGACGGCGTGGATCGCGGTCAGCGCCGCGGCCACCCCCACCGCGACCGCCTCCACCTGCCCCGCCAGGGGCCCGTTCGCGGTGGCGTAGTCGTGCAGCGACGGGCCGGCGACATACTCGGTGACCAGGTGCGGCACCGACCCGTCGAGGTCGACGTCGAGCACCCGCGCCGTGCAGAACCCGGCGACCCGCGACGCGGCCTCGGCCTCGGCGGCGAAGCGGTGCCGGAACATCGCGTCGCCGTGCAGCGACGGGTTGATGACCTTCAGCGCCACCCGGCGGCCGTCGGGCGCCTCGGCCAGATACACGGTGCCCATCCCGCCGACCCCGAGCACGCCGCGCAGCCGGTACGACCCGACCGTGGCCGGGTCACCGGCGCGCAACGGCGCGGGCGAGTCCCCCATGGATGTCATGGTGCCTCACCCGCGCACAACGGGTGGAACCACCGCACGAAAGCGGCACACGAACCTCAGGCGGCCCCGGCCCTGCGCGCGGCCAGCAGCGCGGCGCCCACGATGCCGGCGTTGTTCTGCAGCGTCGCCGGCACCACCCTCGTCGGCACGTCGACCAGGTGCAGGAACCGGTCCGCCTTCTTGCTGACCCCGCCGCCGATGATGATCAGGTCCGGCCACAGCAGGGCGTGCAGGTGCCGCAGGTACGTCTGGACCCGCTCCGCCCACTCCGCCCAGCCCAGGCCGTGAGCCTCCCGGACGCGATCCGAGGCGTAGTCCTCCGCGTCGCCGCCGTGCAGGTGCAGGCCGCTCATCTGCACATGGCCGAGCTCGGTGTTGGGCACCAGCCGGCCGTCGATGAACAACGCGCTGCCGATGCCCGTGCCGAACGTGACCATGACGACCAGGCCGCCGACGCCCTTGCCCGCGCCGTACTCCAGCTCCGCCACCCCGGCCGCGTCGGCGTCGTTGAGCACCGTCACCGGCCGGCCCAGCGCCTCGGTGAACAGCCGCTCCGCGGGCGCGTCGACCCACGACGCGTCCACGTTCGCCGCCGTCTTCGTCACGCCGTGCTGCACCACCGCCGGGAACGTGATGCCGATGCTGACCGCCGGGTCGAACGCACCGGCGACCGACTCGACGGTCCTGACCACGCTGGCCACGTCGGCCGGCTGCGGCGTCTCGATCCGGACCCGGTCGGCCGTGAACACACCGGTGGCCAGGTCGACCGGCGCCCCCTTGATGCCCGAACCACCGATGTCGATTCCCAGGACGACCACAGCTGCTCCTCACACCGCGTCAGGCTCCAATGTGCTAGCGGTAACCCAATCATGGCGTGCACCAGCGATGATCGCCGGGGGAAGCGCGTCACCCCGGATAGGCGCCCACCGCGTCGCGGATCTCCATCCCGGCCACCGAGTCGGCGGAACGGGCGCAGTGCGCGCAGCAGAAGAACCGGCCCGACACCTCCGCACCATGCCCGACGATGCGGGTGCCGCAGTGCTCACAGACCGGCGCCAGCTTCTGGATGGCGCACTCGAACGAGTCGAACATGTGCGTGCCACCGCCGGCGGTACGCACCTCGAAGGCCATGTAGTACTCGTTGCCGCAGGTCTCGCAGACCGCCATGTCAATCCCCCCGTGGTTGCCTTACCCGCAGCCTCGCCGGGCGAGCGGCACGGCACAACCGGTTCAGCCGGAAATCCCCCGCCGAATCGCCGTCGCGCGGTGTCCCCGGCCACTTCCCGCAAGGCATCCTAGGACACTAGGTTGAAGGGGGTAGCTGGCGTGCCGCGGGGTGGTAGCCGCGACGACCCCGCTACCTGATCGAGTGCCGTAAGCCACACGCAGTGACCGGACGGTGAACGGCCGGCGGGGTGGCGAGGATAGTTTGGAGGCGAAGAGCACACCCGCCGTTGCTGCCAGGAGAACTCTCATGAGCGACTCGTCCGTCAACGTCACCGTGACCGGCGCGGCCGGCCAGATCGGTTACGCGCTGCTGTTCCGCATCGCTTCCGGGCAGCTGCTCGGCGCGAACACGCGGGTCAGGCTACGGCTGCTGGAGATCCCGCAGGCCGTGCGCGCCGCCGAGGGCACGGCCCTGGAGCTGGAGGACGGCGCGTTCCCGCTGCTGGCCGGCGTCGACGTGTTCGACGACCCCAAGGGGGCCTTCTCGGGTGCGAACGTGGCCCTGCTCGTCGGCGCGCGACCCCGCACCAAGGGCATGGAGCGCGGCGACCTGCTGGAGGCCAACGGCGGCATCTTCAAGCCGCAGGGCGAGGCCATCAACGCCGGCGCCGCCGACGACATCAGGGTCCTCGTCGTGGGCAACCCGGCCAACACCAACGCGCTCATCGCCCAGCGGCACGCGCCGGACGTCCCGGCCGAGCGGTTCACCGCCATGACCCGCCTCGACCACAACCGCGCCGTCGCGCAGCTGGCCCGCAAGCTCTCCGTGCCGGTCTCCGAGATCCGCCGGGTCACGATCTGGGGCAACCACTCGGCCACGCAGTACCCGGACCTCTTCCACGCCGAGGTGGCCGGCAAGAACGCCGCCGAGACCGTGAACGACCAGCAGTGGCTGGCCGACGAGTTCATCCCGCGGGTCGCCAAGCGCGGCGCGGAGATCATCGAGGTCCGTGGCGCCTCGTCCGCCGCGTCGGCCGCCTCCGCCGCGATCGACCACGTGTACGACTGGGTCAACGGCACCCCGGAGGGCGACTGGACCTCGGCCGCGATCGTCTCCGACGGCTCCTACGGCGTGCCCGCCGGGCTCATCTCCTCCTTCCCGGTCACCTCGCGGGACGGCCGCTGGGAGATCGTCCAGGGCCTCGACATCGACGAGTTCTCCCGCGCCCGCATCGACGCCTCGGTCGCGGAGCTCGCGGAGGAGCGCGCGGCGGTCGAGCGGCTCGGCCTGATCTGACGTCGACGATCCACACGGGAGGGCGGTCCGCGGGGGCCGCCCTCCCGTCGTTCGCGGCGTAGGCTCGTCGGGTGCCAGAGACTTCTCCGGTCGGGCCCGGCATCGCGGAGGTCCGCCGCGCCCGGCGGACCCTGCGCCTGCTGGCCGCGCGATACCCCGACCACCGCCTCGAGCTCGACTTCTCCTCGCCGCTGCAGCTGCTCGTCGCGGCGACGCTCGCGGCGCAGACGCTGGACGAGCGGGTCAACGCGGTCACCCCGGTGCTCTTCGAGCGGTATCCGGCGGCGGCCGACCTCGCCGCCGCCGACCCGGCCGAGATGGAGCAGATCCTGGTCCCGGTCGGGTACTACCGGCAGAAGACCCGCAACGTCATCAAGCTCGCGGCGACCCTCGTCGAACGGCACGAGGGCGAGGTGCCCGGCACCATCGAGGAGCTCGTCGCGCTGCCCTGGGTGGGGCGCAAGACCGCGAACATGGTGCTCGGCAACGCGTTCGGCACGCCGGCCATCTCCGTGGACACGCACGTGTCCCGGGTCGCGCACCGGCTGGGGTGGGGCCCGGAGAAGGACGTCGACGCGACCGAGGCGGCGATCCAGGCGCTGTTCGACAAGAAGGACTGGGTCACCGTCAACCTGCTGCTGATCCTGCACGGGCGGCGCACCTGCCACCGCCGCCGGCCCGCGTGCGGCGCCTGCCCGCTCGCGGCCGAGTGCCCGTCCGCCGGCATCGGCGAGACCGACCCGGAGAAGGCGCGGGCGCTGCTCAAATAGCTCCCGTGCCGCTCAGGCGCACGGCGGACAGCCGGCGCAGCTCGGCCGCGATCCCGGCGGCCGGGACCGGGCCCCGCTCCTCGAACAGGGTGACGTCCTCGCCGTCCCACACTCCCGCGACCCGGCCGCGATAGGCGACCACGGGCGAGATCCAGCCGGCGGCGCGGCTCACGGCCGGCCGGCGGTCCTTCGGCACGATCCGCTCGTCGGCGGTACCCGGGCCGAGCACGAACTGGTCGAAGGCGGGCAGCAGGCGTACGTCGGAGAAGGGCTCCGCCGCGGCGAGCGACTCCAGGTCGCCGGCCCGCGCGAACAGCCGCTCCCCCTCGACGTCGACCTCGGCCAGCACGCCGTCGGCCAGCAGCCGCGCGAACCAGCCGCGCAGCGCCGCCTTCTTCGACGCACCGCGACACAGCCACTGGTCGAACGTCTCCGCCGACGCCGGCCCGTACGCGCCGAGGTACGCCGGGATGACGACCCCCGCCGCGTCCCCCGGCTCCGGCAGGCCGGTCCACCCCGGCAGGAAGGTGTCGGGCCGCGTGAACGTGACCCGGTTGTCGCCGTCGCCGCTCGGCCCGTACACGAGCACGCCCTGCCAGGCGAGGGGCTTGAGCAGCACGCCCCACCCGGAGCCGAGGTGCTCGGCCAGTGACGCGTCGCCGGCGTGCTCGACGATCGCCTCGGTGAGCTGCTCGCGGGTCAGCACGGCCCCGTCGAGCGCCTCGTGCGCCGCCTCGGCGATCTTCTGCATCTGGCCGGCGGTCACGTACGTCTTCTGCCAGGACCCCTTCTCCCACGTGCGCGCCGCGGCGAGCAGCGCCAGGTGGGCGGGGGCCTGCTCGACGTCGAGCAGGTGCAGCGTGCCGCGCGCCGCCCACGTCTTCACCAGGCGCCTGTCCCGCACGGCCGCGCGCACGGACGCGGGGTCGGCGACCTCCTGCCGCGCCGCGACGGCCAGCTCGGCGCTGGAGGCAACCTGGGCCTGCACCCCGGCGAGCGCCCGCACCACGACGACGGGGTCGGCGGCCTCGGCGGGCCGGTGCAGCAGCTGCTGGCGGCAGCGCCAGGCGAGCACGTCATCCCAGCGCATCGACAGCGTCATGCCGCCACCGTACCGGTCACCGCCACGAGCGCGGGGCCCGTGCGGGCCCCGCGCGTGTTTGCCGGAGTGATGCCGATGAGGTGCTCAGATGCCGACCGGGACGTAGTCCGGGACGGCCGGACCGTCGGCGCCGTCGCTGCCGGGGCCGGCGTCGGTGGTGTCAGCGACATCGGTGGCCGGGCGCAGGGCCACGGCCAGGACGTCGGCCACGTCCGACAGGGCGTGCACGGTCAGCCGGCCGCGCACCTCCTCGGGCAGGTCGTCCAGGTCGGGCTCGTTGCGCTTCGGGATGATGACCTCGGTCAGGCCGGCGCGGTGGGCGGCGAGCAGCTTCTGCTTCACGCCGCCGATCGGCAGGACCCGGCCGGCCAGGGTGACCTCGCCGGTCATGCCGAACTCCGGGCGGACCGGGCGGCCGGTGGCCAGCGACGCGAGCGCCGTGACCATCGTGATGCCGGCGCTCGGGCCGTCCTTCGGCACCGCGCCCGCGGGCACGTGCAGGTGGATCCGCCGCCCCGCCAGCCGGTTGGGGTCGATGCCGAGCCGCCGGCCGTTGGAGCGCAGGTAGGACAGCGCGATGTGCGCCGACTCCTTCATGACGTCGCCGAGCTGGCCGGTGAGGGTCAGGCCGGGCTCGCCCTCCATCGATGTGGCCTCGATGAACAGCACGTCGCCGCCGGCGCCGGTCACCGCCAGGCCGGTCGCCACGCCGGGCACGGCGGTGCGCTCGGCCGACTCGGGCGTGAACCGGGCCCGGCCGAGGTACTTCGCGACCTCGTCGACGCCCACGCGCACCGGCGCCGGGTCGCCCGCCAGCGCGACCGCGACCTTGCGCAGGATCTTCGCCAGGGCACGCTCCAGTTGCCGCACGCCCGCCTCGCGGGTGTGCTCGCCGGCGATGCGGGCGAGCGCCTCGTCGGTGATCGTGAAGTCGGCCGGCTCCAGGCCGGCGCGCTCCTGCTGCCGCGGCAGCAGGTGGTCGCGGGCGATGGCGACCTTCTCCTGCTCGGTGTACCCGTCCAGGGTGACCAGTTCCATGCGGTCCAGCAGCGGGCCGGGGATGGTCTCCACGACGTTGGCGGTGGCCAGGAACAGCACGTCGGACAGGTCGAGGTCGACCTCGAGGTAGTGGTCGCGGAACGTGTGGTTCTGCGCCGGGTCGAGCACCTCGAGCAGGGCCGCGGCCGGGTCGCCGGCGTAGCCGGCGGCGAGCTTGTCGACCTCGTCGAGCAGCACGACCTGGTTCATCGAGCCGGCCTCGCGCAGGGCGCGCACGATGCGGCCCGGCAGCGCGCCGACGTAGGTGCGCCGGTGGCCGCGGATCTCGGCCTCGTCGCGGACGCCGCCCAGCGAGACGCGGACGAACTTGCGGCCCAGCGCCCGGGCGACCGACTCGCCGAGGCTGGTCTTGCCGACCCCGGGCGGGCCGGCCAGGGCCAGCACGGCACCGGAGCCACGGCCGCCGACGACCTGCAGGTTCTTCTCCGCGCGGCGGTTGCGCACGGCGAGATACTCCAGGATGCGGTCCTTGACGTCCGCCAGCCCCGCGTGGTCGGCGTCGAGGACGGCGCGGGCGGCGGCGAGGTCGGTGTTGTCCTCGGTGCGCACGCTCCACGGCATCTCGAGCACGGTGTCGAGCCAGGTGCGGATCCAGCCGGCCTCCGGCGACTGGTCGCTGGCCCGCTCGAGCCGGCCGACCTCGCGCAGCGCCGCCTCCTTGACCTTCTCGGGCAGTTCGGTGGCCTCGACCCTGGTCCGGTAGTCGGCGGAGCCGTCGGGCTCGTCCTCGCCGAGCTCCTTGCGGATCGCGGCCAGCTGCTGGCGCAGGAGGAACTCGCGCTGGGTCTTCTCCAGGCCCTCGCGCACGTCGTTGTTGATCTTCTCGTTGACCTGCTGCTCGGCGGCGTGGGCGCGGGCCCACTCGACGAGCAGCTCGAGGCGGGCGGTGACGTCCGGCGCCTCGAGGAGCTTGATCTTCTGGACCAGGGTCAGCCACGGCGCGTAGCCCGCGGAGTCGGCCAGCTCGGACAGGTCGGTGATCTTCTCGACGGTGTCGATGACCTGCCACGCGCCGCGCTCCTGCAGCACGCCGATGACCAGGGCCTTGTACTCGCGCGCCAGCTCCCGGGCCTTGCCGGCCGGTGCGGGCTCGCTCAGCGGCGTGGCCTCGACCCACAGGGCCGCGCCGGGGCCGGGGACGCCGGCGCCGATGCGGGCCCGGTCCAGGCCTCGGATGACGGCCGCCGGCTGGCCGCTGGGCAGCCGACCGACCTTCTCGAGCACGGCGACGACACCGAAGGAACCGTATTCGCCGTCGACCCGCGGTACCGCGAGGACCTGCTCGTCGCCGGCGGCGCGCGCCGCGTCGACCGCCGCCTGCGTGGAGGCGTCGAGCGTCACGGGGATGACCATGCCAGGAAGCAGGACGTCGTCGTTGAGCGGGAGAACCGGGAGCGTTGCCATCTGGACACACCTGCCATCAGTAGGTTGAGCGTGCCAGGCTTAAGTTACAAACCGTGCCCTATGTTCCCAACGGTGCCTCCCGTGTGACCCAGGCCACCTGGACCGGTACCGGACCGGCGTCGGGCCGGGGTCGGGGCCGCCGGCTCGTAGGATGTCCATGCCGCGCCCATACGACCACCGCCGCGCCGCGCGCGATCGCCCCGTCCCTGATGGAGGACCCCGCGCACACCCCTCCGGACCCCCTGACACGACCCGGCGCCACACGGCGGCGCGGCGTCACCGTGACGGGCCGCGCCGTGGCGCTCCTCGTGGCCGGCGTGCTGCTCGTCGGCGCCGTCGGCCGCGCGCCGCTGACCTCGGTCGGCCCCCTCGTCGCCGACATCCGGCACGACCTGGGCCTGTCCTCCGCCGCGACGGGCCTGCTCACCACCCTGCCGCTGCTGGCCTTCGCCGGGTTCTCGCTGCTCGCGCCGCGCATCGCGGGCCGCGTCGGGCTGGAGCGCAGCCTCGGGCTGGCCCTGGCGCTGCTGGCCGCCGGGATCGTCGTACGGTCCCTACCGGCCCAGCTGTGGACCGGCACGGTCGCCGTCGGCGCCGCCATCGCCTGCTTCAACGTGCTGCTGCCCGGCGTCGTCAAGCGCGACTACCCCGACCGCGTCGCCCAGCTCACCGGCGGCTACACGGCCACGCAGAGCGTCGTGGCCGCGGTCGCCTCCGGCACCGCGGTCCCGCTCGCCGCCCTGGCCGGCGGCTGGCGCCTCGCGCTGGCCTGCTGGGTGCTGCCCGTCCTGGCCGCCGCCACGGTCTGGGCGCCCCAGGTGCGCACCGGCCCCGGCCCCGCCCGCGCCGCCCGGCGCGCCGCCCTGCCCTGGCGCAGCGCCCTCGCCTGGCAGGTCACGCTGTTCATGGGCCTGCAGTCGCTCTGCTTCTACGTGCTGGTCGCGTGGCTGCCGACCCTCGAGCGCGAGCACGGTATCCCCGCGGCCGTGGCCGGCTGGCACCTGTTCGCGTATCTCGCCGCCGCCGTGGCCGCCAACCTGACGGTCCCGGTACTCATCCGCCGCCTGCCCGACCAGCGCCTGATCGGCCTGGCCTGCGCCGCCTGCATCGGCGCGGGCGCCGCCGGGCTGCAATGGCTGCCGTGGACGGCCGGGTTCGCCCTGGCCGCGATCCTGCTGAGCGGCTTCGGCGCCGGCATGTCGATCGTGGTGTGCCTGTCGCTGTTCAGCCTGCGCACCGGCGACGAGTCGCAGACCGCCGCGCTGTCGGCGATGGCCCAGTCGATCGGCTACCTGCTCGCCGCCGGCGGCCCGGTCCTGATCGGCGCGCTGCGCGACGCGAGCGGCGGCTGGACGCTGCCGGCCGCGGTGCTGTGCGGGCTGGCCGCGGTGATGGCGCCCTTCGCGATCCTGTCCGGCCGCGCCCGCACGATCCCGCCGCCTCCCGACGCCCGGGGCGTCAGTTGACCTTGACCACGACCGTGGTGGCGTTGTCGCGGCCGCCCGCCTCCAGCGACGCCGAGACCAGCGCCGAGGCCATCACGTCCGGGGGCGCGCCGGAGCCGAGCGTGCGCTCCATGAACCGATACTCCACCTGCTCGGCGATGCCGTCGGTGCACAGGCAGTAGACATCACCGGGGAACATGGTCACGCTCAGCACGTCGGGCTCGGGCAGGCCGGGATGCCCGATGAAGCGGTGCAGTTGGTAGCGGGCGGCGGCGGCCTGCGGGGAATCCGCCGGATACCACCCGTGGACGGCGCCGAGCCAGGCCGCGGTGTGGTCGACGGTGAGCAGTTCCAGCAGGCCGCCGCGCAGCCGATACACCCGGGAGTCGCCGATCTGGGTCACCCACGCGCCGGTCGCGTCGGCGACCAGGGCGGTCAGCGTGCAGCCGGTGAGCTCCCGCAGCTCCCGACCGGCCGCGCGGACCAGGCGCTGGGCGTCGGCGATCGCCGCGAACAGGGGCGTGGGCTCGAACGGGCCGCGGTGGCGCTGCACGGCGGTGGTGAAGACCTCGACGGCGACCCGCCCGGCGGTGCGGCTGCCCTCACCGGCGCCCATGCCGTCGGCGACGACGGCGCACAGGCCGGGCCGGCGCTCCAGCTCGGCGGCATACACCACGTCGAAGTTGGCCGGATAACGCCGGCCGACCTCGGTGGCGGCCGCGACGCTGAGCTGCCGCCCGGCGCCGTGGACCTCGATCGTCATCGTCATCGCCCGACAGCGTAACGGTTGCCGCGGCGTCCTCGCGGCCCCGCGTTCACCCACCGTTCAGGGTCGACCAGTGACCTTCGTCGCTGTCCCGGGCCGAGCTCCGCGCTGTCATCCGGTCGGGCATTTCGCGAAGACCCCGCGCGAACCGCTCATCCGCTCGCCCGGCCGGGCGATGGCGTTGGCACGGAAGCGGCCAGGGAGGGCCGACCGCCGGACCCGATCCAAGGAGGACAACGTGGGTCTTCGCATCAACAACAACATCGCCGCCCAGAACGCGTATCGCAACCTGTCGGTCACCGACGGCCAGATGAGCAAGTCGCTGGAGAAGCTCTCCTCCGGGTTCCGCATCAACCGGGCCGCCGACGACGCGGCCGGGCTGTCCATCTCCGAGGGCCTGCGCTCGCAGATCGGCGGGCTCAAAGTCGCGGTGCGCAACGCGCAGGACGGCATCTCCGTGGTACAGACCGCGGAAGGCGCGCTCACCGAGACCCACTCGATTCTGCAGCGCATGCGCGACCTGTCCGTGCAGGCGTCCTCGACCGGTTCGCAGGACTCCGACGCCCGCACCGCGGCGCAGACCGAGTTCTCGCAGCTCAGCGCCGAGCTGGACCGGATCGCGACGACCACCAGCTTCGGCGGGCAGAAGCTGCTCGACACCTCGGGCAGCAACTCCTACCTCGGCACCTTCCAGGTCGGCGCCAACACCGCCGCGGCCGACCAGATCACCATCAGCCTCGGCTCACCGGTGTTCGGCAGCGGCGCGAGCGTCTCCGGCTTCGACTCGGCCGGGCTCGGCCTGGGCAGCATCGATCTGACCACGTCCGGCACGGCGGCGATCGACGCGATCGACACCGCGATCAAGGGGGTCTCGACCGCGCGGGCGACGCTCGGTGCGTACCAGAACCGATTCGAGCACACCATCAACAACCTCAACGTCGCGGTGGAGAACCTGTCCGCGTCCGAGTCGCGCATCAGGGACACGGACATGGCGCAGGAGATGGTGTCGTACACCCGATCGCAGATCCTGACCCAGGCGGGCACCAGCATGCTCGCCCAGGCCAACCAGGCACCACAGAGCGTGCTGTCACTGCTGCGGTAGGCGACGGGGACCGGCGGGGAGCGCACGACGTGGTCCGCTCCCCGCCGGGCCCGGGCAGCGGCTACTCGGACCCGCTCGCGCCGCGCGGCGACAGGCCCGCGGCGCGGTACACGGCGTCGATGAGCTCCATCGTGCGCACCGAATCCTCGGGCGGGGTCAGGTTGGGGCCGCCCTCGAGGACCGCGGCGGCGAAGGCGCGCAGCTGGTGGGTGTACGTGGCCTCGCCGGGGACGCGCTCGTGGGTGGTGCGGCCGGCCCGCGTGAACGTCAGGCGGTGGTACGCGCCCGGCAGCAGGTAGTTGAAGATCTTCAGCGATCCCTCGCTGCCGGTGTACCTGGCGGAGAGGCTCAGCAGCCGGCGGGACCACAGGCTGGCGACGGTGCGGCCGGTGGCGCCGCCCGGGAAGCGGTACTCGGCGGTCATCGCCCGGTCGACCTGGGGCGAGCGCAGCAGCGCGCCGGCCCTGACGACCTCGGGCTCGGCGCCGCCGAGGGTGCGCAGGGCGTGCGCGGCGTAGCAGCCGGCGTCCATCATCGCGCCGCCGGCCAGCGCGAAGTCGTACCGGATGTCGCCGAACCTCGGCAGCGGGAAGCACAGCGCGGTCTCGACCCGCCGCGGCTCGCCGAGCGTCGGCAGGAGCTCCAGCGCGCGGGCCAGCAACGGGTGGTACCGATAGTGGAAGGCCTCCATCACGACCAGGCCGGTCCGCCGCGCGGCCTCGGCCACCTCGCGCGCCTCGGCCGCGTTGGCGGTGAACGGCTTCTCGCACAGCACGTGCTTGCCGGCCTCGAGCGCGGCGAGGGTCCACCGCGCGTGCAGGCCGTTGGGCAGCGGCACGTACACCGCGTCGAGGTCCGGGTCAGCGATCAGCTCCGCGTAGCCCGCGTGCACGACGCCGATGCCGTGTCTCGCCGCGAACGCCTCGGCCCGGGCGCGGTCGCGGGCGGCGACCGCGGTGACGCGCACCGACGGCACGGCGCGCGCGGGCCTGACGAGCGCGGCGGGGGCGATCCTGGCGGCGCCGAGCACGCCGATGCGCAGCATGCCGCGACTGTACCGCGGCTGCCTACCCCGGTCGATGCGTCCCGGGCACGCGACCCGCCGCGCCGGTCCGGGCCGCGCGGGCCGTCAGCGCCGCGAGCACGTCGCGGGTCACCACGTCGGCCGGGGGCGTCGCGTCGACGGTCAGCAGGATGCCGCGCTGGGCGTAGAACGCCAGGACCGGCTGGGTGACCTCGTGGTACTGCTGCAGGCGCCGGCGGATGACCGCCTCGTCGTCGTCCGAGCGGTGCTCGATCGCGGCCCGCTTGCGCAGCCGCCGCATGAGCTCCTCGTCGCCGGCCTCCAGGTGCAGCGCGACGTCGGCGGTCATCCCCAGCGCCAGTGCCACCCGGTATGCGGCCACGGCCTGGTCCATCGTGCGCGGGATGCCGTCGAGGACATACCCGCCGCCGTTGCGCTTCGCCTCCGTGAGCCCCTGCCGCAGCAGCTCGAGCACGATCCCGTCGGGCACCAGCTCGCCGCGGTCGAGATGTCCCCGCACGTCACGGCCGATCTCGGTCCCCTCGAGCACGTGGCGGCGCAGGAGGTCACCGACGGCCAGGTGCTGGATCCGGAAATGCGCGGCGATAGCGGCACCCTGCGTGCCCTTGCCAGCGCCGGGCGGCGCAACCATCAGCACCCGCACGGCCACCACGCTAGCCCACGCCGGGAGACCGCGCGTCCGGGACGCGCGGCCGTCTGCTCGCCGTCGACCCGCGCGCCGCGCGAACCCGGCCGGGACCCGGTCCGGGAGCGATGATCATGAAGGTACCCCGGATGGTCGCCGGGTCCGACTTAGATTGGGCGCTTGGCATCGCGAGAAGCCGAGTTCGGGCGGCGCAGTCCGTGCCCGCGATCTGCGTCGACCGATTATCGTGTTCTCCATGAACACGGAGTAAAAATGCACAAAAAGCAGCACGTTCGCTCCGTGATCATGGAGAACCCGTGAACCGTAGGCGCCGAGGCGCATGACCGCGGAGACTTTGCTCGCGGGCTGCCGCTGCCAGCCAAGTGACGGTCGCTCTAAGGTCGACGAGTGAACCCTGAGACGTGGTTGCTGCTGGGGCTCGGGGCCGCGGCGATCGTCGTGGCGGCACGGTGGATCGGCGGGCGCACCGGGCTGCCGGCCGCCGCGCTGCTGACGGTGATCGGCATCCTCTACGCGCTGCTGCCCGGCCCCAATGTCGCGCTCGACCCGCACTTCGTGCTGACGTTCCTGCTGCCGCCGCTGCTGTACAGCGCGGCGCTGGACTCCTCGTTACTGGCGATCCGGGCCCACCTGCGCATCGTCATCGGGCTGTCGGTGCTGCTCGTCTTCGCCACCGCGCTGCTGGTCGGGCTCGGGTTCGCGCTGTTCGTGGCGGGGGCGACCTTCGCCGCCGGGGTGGCCGTCGGGGCCGCGATCGCGCCACCGGACCCGGTCGCGGCGCTCGCGGTCGGGCGGAAGGTGGGGCTGCCGCCCCGGCTGATCACGATCATCCAGGGCGAGGGGCTGCTCAACGACGCCACCGCGCTGACCCTGCTCAACGTGGCGGTCGCCGCGGCCGTCGGCGGGCAGTTCTCCGAGTCGAAGGCGGGCTGGCTGTTCCTGCTCGCCGCGGCCGGCGGCACCGCGGTCGGGGTCGTCGTCGCCTTCGCCGTACGGCTGCTGCGCCCCCTTGCCCGCGACCCGCTGCCGGCCAACGCGATCTCCCTGGCGACGCCGTTCGTCGCGTTCCTGGCCGGCGAGCGGCTGCACGTCTCCGGGGTGCTGGCGGTGGTGGTCGCCGGCCTCATCGTCGGGCACGACACGCCGCGCTCCGGCACCGGCGCGAGCCGGCTGCAGACGACCGCGGTGTGGCGGCTCGTGGACTTCCTGCTGGAGGGGTTCGTCTTCCTGCTCATCGGCCAGCAGCTGCCGGCGGTGATCCGCGGGCTCAAGCAGTACGAGATCTCGACCATCGTGATCGCGGTCGCCGTCTCGATCGGGGTCACGCTCCTGCTGCGGCCCGTGTGGCTGGCCCTGACGCAGGCGGCGCACCTGCTGCTGCGGCGCGAGGACCAGGGCCTCAGCGCCCGCGAGATCGTGGTGCTGAGCTGGGCCGGGACCCGCGGCGTGATCAGTCTCGCCGCGGTGTTCACGCTGCCGCTGACGACGGCGTCGGGCGCGCCGTTCCCGGACCGGGACCTGCTGCTGTTCTGCACGTTCACGGTGGTGCTCGTCACGCTGGTCGGGCAGGGTGTCACCTTCGCGCCGCTGGTGCGGGCGCTCGGGCTGCGCGCCAACGAGGTCGACGAGGCCCGGCTGCGCAACGAGGCGCGGATCGCGTCGGTGCGCGCCGCGCTGGACCGCCTCGACGAGCTGGAGCAGGACGAGCCCGCCGACACGGCCGCCGTCGAGTCGCTGCGCACGCGGATGCAGGAGCAGCTGCGACGCTACGAGCACCGCCTCGACATGTTGCAGAGCGCCGAGTCCGACGAGGTTCCGGTGTCGGAGCGCTACGAGGCGGCGCTGCGCATCCGGCGGCTGACGATCGAGGCGCAGCGTGAGGAGCTGCTGCGCTGGCGCGACGCCGGCACGCTGCCCGACGAGGGCCTGCGCCGGCTCGAGCGGGAGCTCGATCACGAGGAGCGGGTCCTGCCGGAGCGACCCGGGTAACCCTACGGGCTGAGTGGGATTGACGCGCGGGTGCCATCTTTACTACATTACCTACTCACTAAGTAGGCAACATAGACTTTCACTCCAAGGATGGTTCCGTGAAGCTGCGTAACCGCGTGCTCGCTGTCAGTGCGGCGTTCCTCCTCTCCGGGACCGCGCTGAGCGCCTGCGCCGGCACCGCGAAGAGTTCCGACTCCTCCGACAGCGGCGGCGACGTCACCCTCGCACTCGTGGCCTACTCGACCCCGCAGGCCGCGTACGAGCAGCTCATCGCCGCGTTCCAGAAGACCGACGCCGGCAAGAAGATCAAGTTCACGCAGTCGTACGGCGCCTCCGGCGACCAGAGCCGCGCGGTCGTCAACGGCCTCAAGGCCGACCTTGTCGCGTTCTCGCTGGAGCCGGACATCACCCGCCTGGTGACCGCCAAGCTGGTCGACGCGAGCTGGAACGCCGACCAGTACAAGGGCATGATCACCCACTCGGTCGCGGTCATCGGCACCCGCAAGGGCAACCCGAAGAACCTCAAGACGTGGGACGACCTGACCAAGCCGGGCGTGCAGGTGCTGACGCCCAACCCGTTCACGTCGGGCGGCGCGAAGTGGAACATCCTGGCCGCCTACGGCCCCAAGTCGAAGAAGGGCACCGACAAGGAGGCCGGCGCGGCCTACCTCGACGCGCTGTTCCAGAACGTGCCGGTGCAGGACAACAGCGGCCGAGCGTCGCTGCAGACCTTCACCAGCGGCAAGGGTGACGCGTTCATCTCCTACGAGAACGAGGCCCTCTTCGCGCAGAAGAACGGCCAGTCCGTCGACTACACCGTGCCGGACGACACGATCCTCATCGAGAACCCGATCGCGGTGACCAGCAACAGCACCCACCCGGCCGAGGCCAAGGCCTTCCTGGACTTCCTGCACACGCCGGCGGCGCAGAAGATCTACGCCGAGAACGGCTACCGCCCGGTGATCAAGGACGCCGGCGGCCCGACGTTCCCCAACCCGTCCGGCCTGTTCACCGTCGGCGACCTCGGCGGCTGGTCGAAGGTGAACAAGGAGCTGTTCGACCCGAGCCAGAGCGTGATGGCCTCGATCGAGCAGAAGCTCGGCGTGTCCACCTCCGCCGCTCCCAGCCCCGCCGCGTCGAAGAAATGACGACGGACACCGCCGTCAAGCCCGCCGGGTCCGGCATCGCGCCGGGCCCGGCGGGGCGCGGTCTGCGCCGGCGCCCGCCGGTCGGCACCGCGCTCGGGCTGGGCACCGCCGTGCTCTACCTGAGCCTCATCGTGCTCATCCCGCTCGCCGCGGTGGTGTGGCGCTCCACCGAGGGCGGCTGGGACACCTTCTGGCGGGCGGTGCGTACCCCGGACGCGTGGGCGGCGCTGGAGCTCACCGTCGGCGCGTCGCTCCTGGTCGCGCTGATCAACGTGGTCATGGGCACCGTCATCGCCTGGGTCCTGGTCCGCGACAACTTTCCCGGCAAGAGCGTCGTCGACACGCTCATCGACCTGCCGTTCGCGCTGCCGACGATCGTGGCCGGCCTGGTGCTGCTCGCGCTCTACGGCACCAGCAGCCCCCTGAACATCAACCTCGCCTACACCCGGGTCAGCGTCGGCGTCGCGCTGCTGTTCGTCACCCTGCCGTTCGTCGTGCGAACGGTGCAGCCCGTGCTGCGTGAGCTGGACCGGGACATGGAGCGGGCCGCCTACTCCCTGGGCGCCTCCCCCATCACGACGTTCCGGCGCATCATCCTGCCCAACCTGGCCCCCGCCATGATCTCCGGCGCCGGCCTGGCGTTCACCCGGGCGATCGCGGAGTACGGCTCGACGAACCTGCTCACCGGCAGCATCCCGTTCCAGACCCAGGTGTCCGCGGTGAACATCTTCGGCCGCATCGAGAGTGACGACACCACCGCCGCGGCGGCCATCTCCACCGTGCTGCTCGTCGTCGCCTTCATCGTGCTCATCCTCCTCGACCTCTTCCAGCGCTGGAGTGCCCGCCGTGGCTAAGTACCCGCTGCGCGTCCTCGCCCTGGTGTACCTGCTGTTCCTGCTGGTGCTCCCGGTCGGCCTGGTCGTCTGGCGCACCTTCGAAAAGGGCCTGCAGCCGATCGCCGACGTGCTGACGTCGGAGAACTTCACCCACGCGTTCGCCGTCACGCTGTCGGTGGCGGTGTGGGCGGTGCTGGCCAACACCGTGTTCGGCGTCGGCGCCGCGCTGCTGCTCGTGCGGCACCGCTTCCCCGGCAGGCGCCTCCTCGGCGCGCTGATCGACCTGCCGCTGGCCGTGTCGCCGGTCGTCGTCGGCCTCGCGCTGATCCTGGTGTACGGCAAGTTCGCCCCCATCGGCGGCTGGCTGGAGCGCAACGGCTTCCAGATCATCTTCTCGCTGCCCGGCATGGTGCTCGCCACCATCTTCGTGTCGCTGCCGCTGGTCGTGCGGGCCATCGTCCCCGTGCTGGAGGAGATGGGCGACGAGCAGGAGCAGGCGGCGCACACCCTCGGCGCGAGCCGCTGGCAGACGTTCCGGCGCATCACGGTGCCCGGCATCCGCGCCGCGCTCGGCTACGGCGTGGTGCTGTGCCTGGCCCGGTCCCTGGGCGAGTACGGCGCCGTCGCCGTGGTCTCCGGCCGGCTCGTCGGGCAGACCCAGACCGCGACGCTGTTCGTCGAGGAGCGGTACCAGAACTACGACCAGACCGCGGCGTTCACCACCGCCAGCGCCCTGGCCCTCATCGCGATCCTCATCCTGCTCATCACCAAACTCCTGCGGCCGAAAGAGAACGACTGATGGCCATCGAAGTCCGCGACGTGAACAAGTCGTTCGGCAAGACGCCGGTGCTGCGCGACGTCTCCATCGACATCGCCTCCGGGTCGCTCACCGCGCTGCTGGGCCCCAGCGGCGGCGGCAAGTCCACGCTGCTGCGGGTCATCGCCGGCCTCGAGCAGCCCGACACCGGCAGCGTGCGCATCAACGAGGTCGACGCCACCCGGCTGACCCCCCAGCGGCGCAACGTGGGCTTCGTGTTCCAGCACTACGCGGCGTTCAAGCACATGACGGTGTACCGCAACGTCGCCTTCGGCCTCGAGGTCCGCCGCCGCCCGAAGGCCGACATCCGCAAGCGCGTCATGGAGCTGCTGGAGCTCGTCCACCTCGACCAGTTCGCCGACCGCTACCCCGCGCAGCTGTCCGGCGGGCAGCGCCAGCGCATGGCCCTGGCCCGCGCCCTGGCCCCCGAGCCGCAGGTGCTCCTGCTCGACGAGCCCTTCGGCGCGTTGGACGCCCAGGTCCGCAAGGAGCTGCGCACGTGGCTGCGCCGCCTGCACGACGAGGTGCACGTGACCACCGTCTTCGTCACCCACGACCAGGAGGAGGCGATGGACGTCTCCGACGAGATCGTCGTGCTCGCCGACGGCGTCGTGCAGCAGGTCGGCAGCCCGCACCAGATCTACGAGAACCCGGCGAACCCGTTCGTGATGAGCTTCCTCGGCCCGGTCACCCAGCTCGACGGCCAGCTGGTCCGCCCGCACGACGTCGCGCTGTCGCGCGAACCCGGCGCCGGTGCCACCGCCGCGGTCGTGACCCGGGTCGTGCCGCTGGGTTTCGAGGTGCGGATCGAGGCGAAGGCCGGCGAGGTGGACGTGTGGGCGCAGCTGACCCGCGCCGGCGCCAAGGCCATCGACGTCAAGCCCGGCGATACCGTGTACTTCAGCCCGGAGACCGACGCCAGGACCCTCGCGGCCGCCTGAGCCGCCGTACTATGCTGCCCAAGCGCATCGAGTACTCGGTGCGGGCCCTGGTCGTGCTGGCCGGCGCCGCACCACAGACAATCAAGGCTCAGGATGTCGCCGACGCCCAGGACATCCCTCCCGGCTACCTGTACGACCTGCTCGCCGACCTGCGACGCGCCGAGCTGGTGCAGGTCCACCGCGGCACGGGCGGCGGCTACCTGCTCGCCTACCCGGCCGCCGAGCTGACCCTCGGCGAGATCGTGCGCCGCCTGGACGGACCCGGTGCCGAGCCACCCCCGGGCGGCCGCGCCGACGACCGCTCCATCGAGCGCCTGCGCCAGCTGTGGGAGCGGGCGAACCGCGTCCGCCTCGACTACCTGGACGCGGTGACCCTCGCCGACATCATGAACCACGGCTCCTGACCGCCGGCCCCGGCGACCCGCGCCGGGGGTCCAGCGGCTCAGTACACGTCGCGGAGGTAGCGCTTCTCGGCGGACAGCTGCTTGACGTACGCGGCGGCGCCGCCCTCGTCCAGGTGGCCGTGGGCGGCGACGATCTCCCGCAGGGCCAGGTCCACGTCCTTGGCCATGCGGGTCGCGTCGCCGCAGACGTAGAAGTACGCGCCGTCCCGCAGCCACGACCACAGCTGGGCGCCGTGCTCGCGCATGCGGTCCTGGACGTACACCTTGGCCCGCTGGTCGCGGGAGAACGCCAGGTCGAGGCGGGTCAGCGTGCCCTTTCGTCGCAGCTCGGCGAGCTCCTCGGCGTGGTAGAAGTCGGTGGCGCGGCGCTGCTCGCCGAAGAACAGCCAGCTGGGGCCGCGGGCGCCGCGGGCGTGGCGCTCCTGCAGGAACGCGACGAACGGGGCGACGCCCGTGCCGGGGCCGACCATGATCATGGGGACGGAGTCGTCGGCCGGCGGGCGGAAGTTCGGGGAGCGCTGCAGGAACACGGGCACCGGCGCGTTCGGGGCGGCGTCGGCGAGGAACGTCGAGCACACGCCCTTGCGGATGCGGCCGTGGCCGTTGTCGAAGCGGACCACGGACACGGTGAGCGAGACCTGGGCGGGTGCCAGCAGCGGCGAGGACGAGATCGAGTACTGCCTGGGCTGCAGCCGCTTGAGCAGCGGGACCCACTCGCCGGCCCCGGCCTTCACCGCGTGCTCGGCGATGACGTCGACGGCCTGCCGGCCCCAGGTGTACTTCGCCAGCTCCCCCTGGTTGTCCGGGCGCAGCAGCGCGCGCAGCGGCGAGTCGTGGCCGCGGTCGGCGACGAAGCGCAGCAGCTCGGGCGTGATCCGGGTGATGTCGAGCCGATGCAGCAGCGCCTCGCGCAGCTCGGTCTCGCCGCCGACGTCCACCGTCGACAGCGGGTCGAGGCCGGTCGCCTCGAGCCACTCCTCCACCAGGGACGGGCAGTTGCGCGGCAACACGCCGAGGGCGTCGCCGGCCGCGTAGCCGAAGTCCTCGCCGACGTCGAAGGTGAACTGGCGTACCTCCTTCGCCGACCCGGGCAGGCTCAGCAGGCGGTTGCCGCGCAGCGTGGCGGTGACCGTCTCGCCGCGGCCGGAGCGCGGCGCGGCCCGCAGTGCGGCGGGCTCGCGCAGCGCCGCGAGCACCGCGTCCAGCCAGCCGTCGGCGGCCTCGGCGAAGTCGGGCTCGCAGTCGACGCGCGGGGCGAGGCGCACGCCGCCGAGCTCGGCGAGCCGGGCGTCGAGGCGCCGGCCGTGGCCGCAGAAGTCGGCGTAGCTGGAGTCGCCGAAGGCGAGCACGGCGTAGCGGCGCCCGTCGAGGCGCGGCGCGTCGCCCTGCAGCGACTCCCAGAAGGCGATGCCGTTGTCGGGGGCGTCGCCGTCGCCGAAGGTGCTGGTGACGACGAGCAGGTCGTTGCCGCCGCGCAGCAGCTCCCCGGCCGCGGCCGTCATGTCCCGCAGGTTGGCCTGCCAGCCCTCGTCCGCCAGGCGGCGGCCGACGTGGGCGGCGAACTCCTCGGCGTTGCCGGTCTGCGACGCCCAGAGGATCTCGATGGTGCGCACGGATCCACCGGCGGGCGCCGGCGGCGGCGTGCCCGTGCGGTGGTAGGTGCCCGCGAGGAAGCCGTCGACCCAGGAGGC